>NZ_JAOECR010000060.1:0-22795 GCF_029836955.1 Stenotrophomonas sp. GD04054
TGGTCTTTCTGCCTTTCTTTTCGCCGACTCATGTCCGAGCACACCCCCGCCAGCCCCGAGACCCCCGCCGACAGCCACGAAAAGCGCGATTTCATCCGCCAGATCGTGCGCGAGGACCTGGCCAGCGGAAAGCACCAGGCGATCAAGACCCGTTTCCCGCCGGAACCGAACGGCTACCTGCACATCGGCCATGCCAAGTCGATCTGCCTGAACTTCGGCATCGCCGGCGAATTCAGCGGCGTCTGCAACCTGCGCTTCGACGACACCAACCCGGCCAAGGAAGACCCGGAATACGTGGCCGCGATCCAGGACGACGTGCGCTGGCTGGGCTTCGAGTGGAACGAGCTGCGCCATGCTTCGGACTACTTCCAGGCCTATTACCTGGCCGCCGAGAAGCTGATCGAACAGGGCAAGGCCTATGTCTGCGACCTGTCGGCCGAGGAAGTGCGCGCCTACCGCGGCACCCTGACCGAACCGGGCCGCCCGTCGCCGTGGCGCGACCGCAGCATCGAGGAGAACCTCGACCTGTTCCGCCGCATGCGCGCCGGTGAGTTCCCGGATGGCGCGCGCACCCTGCGCGCGAAGATCGACATGGCCAGCGGCAACATCAACCTGCGCGATCCGGCGCTGTACCGCATCAAGCACGTCGAGCACCAGAACACCGGCAACGCGTGGCCGATCTACCCGATGTACGACTTCGCGCACGCGCTGGGCGACTCGATCGAGGGCATCACCCACTCGCTGTGCACGCTGGAATTCGAAGACCACCGCCCGCTGTACGACTGGTGCGTGGACAACGTCGATTTCGCCCATGACGACACGCTGACCCAGCCGCTGGTCGACGCCGGCCTGCCGCGCGAAGCCGCCAAGCCGCGCCAGATCGAGTTCTCGCGCCTGAACATCAATTACACGGTGATGAGCAAGCGCAAGCTGATGGCGCTGGTTACCGAGCAGCTGGTGGACGGCTGGGAAGACCCGCGCATGCCGACCCTGCAGGGCCTGCGTCGCCGTGGCTACACCCCGGCCGCGATGCGCCTGTTCGCCGAGCGCGTGGGCATCAGCAAGCAGAATTCGCTGATCGACTTCAGCGTGCTGGAAGGCGCGCTGCGCGAAGACCTGGACAGCGCCGCGCCGCGCCGCATGGCCGTGGTCGACCCGGTCAAGCTGGTGCTGACCAACCTGCCGGAAGGCCACGAAGAACAGCTGACCTTCAGCAACCACCCGAAGGACGAGAGCTTCGGCAGCCGCGAAGTGCCGTTCGCACGCGAAGTGTGGATCGACCGCGAGGACTTCGCCGAAGTGCCGCCGAAGGGCTGGAAGCGCTTGGTCCCGGGTGGCGAAGTGCGCCTGCGCGGTGCCGGCATCATCCGCTGCGATGAAGTGATCAAGGATGCCGACGGCACCATCACCGAGCTGCGTGGCTGGCTGGATCCGGAATCGCGTCCGGGCATGGAAGGCGCCAACCGCAAGGTCAAGGGCACCATCCACTGGGTCAGCGCCGTACATGGCGTGCCGGCCGAGATCCGCCTGTACGACCGCCTGTTCTCGGTGCCGAACCCCGACGACGAATCGGAAGGCAAGACCTATCGTGATTACCTCAATCCGGAATCGCGCCGCACTGTCACCGGCTATGTCGAGCCGGCCGCGGCCAGCGCTGCCCCGGAGCAGTCGTTCCAGTTCGAACGCACCGGCTACTTCGTGGCCGACCGCCGCGACCACACCGAAGCCAAGCCGGTGTTCAACCGCAGTGTGACCCTGCGCGACACCTGGTCGGCCTGAGGACCTGCGCGGGCGCCAGCACGGCGCCCGCATGACCCCGACGATGATCACCGCCCTCTCCGTCCTGTTCTGGTTCATCTCGCAGCATCCGCTGCTGACGTTCTTTTCGGCGATGGTGCTGGCCGGGCTGGTCTCGTGGTGGCGGCGTTTTCCGGGCTACGCCATCGTGGTGTTCCCGCTGGCGATGCTCAACATCTTCCTCGGCCACTTCCTCAACGCCGCCTTCCTCAACGTGGTGGGCGAGCCTGGTGAAGCGGTGATCGTGAAGTCCGAGCGCACCAGTTCGACGATGAACGAGCAGTACATCTGGCGCTACGAAGGGGTGCTGCGCACCGCCGAGGGCCGCGACGTGGAGGTGGTGTTCCACACCAACACCGCCTCGCTGTGGCCGCTGGAGAACGCGATCCGCATCCCGGCGCGCGACCAGCCGTTCGTGGTCAAGTACACGCCGGGTTTCCCGCGCAACTTCGTCATCCTCACCAATGAATCGCCGCACGGCATCGCCCAGGCCCGGGCCAGCGCGCGCGAGCGGGTGGAAGTGGCGGCGCGCAAGCTGCACTTCAGCCCGGGCAATGCCGATTTCCGCGCGGACTATCGCCGCGAGCTGGAAACCTGGCTGCGCGACCACGGCAACGATCCGCAGCAGCAGTCCGACGCGCAGCGATATCGCGCCGAACTTGACGCGCTCGACCGCTAGATCCCCAGGCCTTGCCTGGATGTTCCACCCCATCCATCCACAGGCCTGACATGACCACGACCTCCACCGACCTCCTCCCGCTGCTGCAGCAGGTCCTGCAGGAGGCCGGCATCGCCAGCCACGTCGACGGCGACGCGCTGCTGCTGGACAGCGGCCTGCGCCTGACCCCACATGCGATGGCCGCGCACGCGCGCGACAACGGCGGCTGGCAGACCTCCACCGTCATCGAAAGCCAGCATCCGCAGCTGTTCGCCGATGGCCTGTTCGAGTACCAGCACGCCAACGGTGCCGATGAGCAGGCATCGCTGCTGTCCGGCTTCCAGACCTGGGTGCGGGTGGACCTGGCGACGCTGCAGACCGCGATCGGCGCCGAAGACGCACAGGGCCTGCCGATGATGGGCCTGACCTATCCGGCCGGCGATGACGGCGAGGAACACCAGCGCACCGTAGTGCTGGGGCCGCTGGCGCACTACCGCGCGCAGGAGGTGGATGCATCCACCTGCAGCGAGGACGACCACGGCTCCTGCCCCTGCTGCCTGTTCACCCGCAGCATGGACGCCTTCGATGAGCTGCTGAAAGCCCGCCAGTTCCTCGCCATCCGCCTGTTCGCCTCGCGCGATGCCGACGGCCTGTGCGAAGCCGACTGCCGGGTCAACGGCCACGACTTCGCCGCCGCCCTGCCCCTGCTGCGCGCCTATGCCGCCAGCTGGCCGCAGGCCGGGCTGGAGTTCCGCAAGCAGTACGTGGTGATCCGCACCGGCTCGCCGGGCTGACCCACCGCCACACCCGATACAGGCCGGTGCGGCTACACTGCGCGCCGGTTTCCCAAGCAACCGCACCTTCTTCCATTCCCTACGAGGCACCCCCGCGATGCTGTACGCGCAAGTCCACCTGACCCTTCCCGCCTGGATTCACGACCAGATCGACCTGGATCGTCGATATCCGGGCGATGAGGCCAAGGTCGCGCTGGCGATCGAGCTGTCGCGGCTGAACGTCGAGCACGCCAGTGGCGGCCCGTTCGGTGCGGTGGTGTTCGGCCCGGATGACAAGGTCATCGCCGCCGGCGTGAACCGGGTGATGCCGCACGCGACCTCGCTGGCGCACGCCGAGAACATGGCCTACATGCTGGCCCAGCAGCGCCTGCAGACCCCGCGCCTGAACGCAGTGCTGTCGCCGGTCACCCTGGCCACCAGTTCGCAGCCGTGCTGCCAGTGCTACGGCGCCACCGTGTGGGCCGGCATCGACCGCCTGCTGATCGGTGCCAACTCGGCCGACGTCGAAGAGCTGACCCCGTTCGATGAAGGCCCGCTGCCGGCCGACTGGGTGGGTGAACTCAACAAGCGCGGCATCGAAGTGGTGCAGGGCCTGAACCGCGACGCCGCGCGCAGCGTGCTGCGTGCCTATGGGGAAAGCGATGGCGCCCGTTACTGAGGCCGGCATCGGCCTGCTGTGCCTGTGCCGACAGGGCTTCGAGCCCGAGCTGGCCGGCGAACTGCAGTTCCGCGCAGGTGAAGCCGGTTTCGCCGGTTATGCGCGCACCCAGCGCAATGATGGCTATGTGCTTTTCATGTGCGACGAAGCTGCGGCACTGGCGCCGCGCCTGCGCTGGCGCGAACTGATCTTCGCGCGGCAGAAGCTGGTGGTGCTGGCCGAGCTGCCGCAGCTGGACCCGGCCGACCGCATCACCCCGATGCTGGAGGTGCTGGCCGATGCGCCGCGCTTCGGCGACCTGTGGGTGGAGCATCCCGACTCGGACGCCGGCAAGCCGCTGTCCGGGCTGGCCCGTGCCTTCGGCAATGCGCTGCGCCCGGCGCTGCGCAAGGCCGGCAAGCTCACCGACAAGCCGAACGACCGTCTGCCGCGCCTGCACGTGGTGTTCGTCGACGGCACCCACGCCTTCGTCTGCGTGGCCGACCCGGCCGACAGCGCACCGTGGGCACTGGGCATTCCGCGCCTGAAGCTGCTGCCCGAAGCGCCATCGCGTTCGGCGCTGAAGCTGGACGAAGCACTGCTGACCCTGCTGGCCCCGGAAGAACGCGAGGCGCTGGTGAAGCCCGGCATGCGCGCGGCCGACCTGGGTGCCGCTCCCGGTGGCTGGACCTGGGTACTGACCCGCCAGCACATGCACGTGCTGAGCATCGACAACGGCCCGCTGCGCCAGCACGTGCTGGACACCGGCCTGGTCGAGCACCTGCGTGCCGATGGCTTCCACTGGCACCCGGAACAGCCGCTGGACTGGATGGTCTGCGACATGGTCGAGCAGCCGCGACGGGTGGCCGAACGCATGGCCACCTGGTTCCGCGAAGGCTGGTGCAGGCACGCGATCTTCAACCTGAAACTGCCGATGAAGAAGCGCTGGGACGAGACCCGGCTGTGCCTGGACCTGTTCCAGGAGCAGGCCGGCAAGCCGCTGGTGGTCCGCGCCAAGCAGCTCTATCACGACCGTGAGGAGATCACGGTACTGGCCTCGCCGCTGCGCTGAGGAACATGCCCGCCGGGCATGGCCCGGCGCTACCGAAGAAGGGAACCATGCGATACCACCCGCTCGCCATGCTGATCACCGTGCTGGCAGCCGCACCGGCCATTGCCCAGCAGCTGCCGCACACCCCTGCACAGAGCCAGCCACTGGGCCCGACCGGCGGCGCGATCCGCCAGCAACCGCTGGATGCCGGCCGGGTCAGCGGCAGCGTCGAGATTGCACAGCCGGCCGGCGAGGCACAGGTGACCGTGCGTTCGCTGGAACCCAGCAGCGTGGTCGGCCAGTACCGCATCCACTTCGCCGCGCTGGATGTGAACGGCGATGGTTTCATCAGCCGCGAGGAAGCGCAGGCCAATCCGGCGCTGGCCGATGAGTTCAATGCGTTGGACGTGAAGCGTCGCGGCAAGCTGGATCGTGCCGACCTGGCTGGTTGGCTGGTCGATTGAAAAAGGGGACGGAGGGGATTAAGTCGTATGTGCACATACGACTTAATCCCCTCCGTCCCCTTTTTGCATCAGACCCCGGCGGCGCGCTTCCAGAACGCCTGCACCAGCGGCGGCCATTTGCCGACACAGCCCAGCGCGCGGCCGCGGGCCAGGGTCAGGTGCATTTCGTCGTTGGAGAACAGCCGATTGATCGCATCGAAACTGTAGGCGGCGATGTGGTTGTCGCTGCGCCGTTCGCGTGCCCAGCGCTGCAGGCGCTGCGGCGACAGCCGCGGCTGGCCGCGGCGTTCGGCCGACGGCGCCAGCCACTGCTGCAGGGCGGCGACATCGCGCAGGCCCAGGTTCACGCCCTGCCCGGCCAGCGGATGCACCACATGCGCAGCATCACCCAGCGCCAGCACGCGGCCAGCCACGTAGTGACGGGCCAGCTGGCGACGCAGCGGGAAGGCCGCACGCGGTGATGCCAACCGCAGTTCGCCCAGGCGCGCAGCGAAGGCACGGGTCAGTTCGCGGTTGAAGGCGTCCTCGTCCAGGGCCAGCACGCGAGCCGCTTCATCCTCGGGCAGGGTCCAGACGATCGAACTGCGGCGCTCGGCCACCGGCAGCAGCGCCAGCGGCCCGGTCGGCAGGAAGCGCTGCCATGCGGTGGCCTGGTTGGGAAGATCGCTGTCCACATAGGCCACCACGCCACGCTGGTGGTAGTCATGCTTTTCAACCTCGATCCCGGCCAGCTGGCGCAGAGTTGACTCGGCACCGTCGGCGGCCACCGCCAGCGCCGCTTCCAGGCGGCGCCCGTCATCCAGCCGCAGGCGCACGCCGTCTTCATCCTGTTCCAGCGCTTCCACCCGTGCCGGGCAGTGCAGCTGCACGCCCGCCGCCGGCAGCGCCGCCCACAGGCGATCCTGCAGCAGGCCGTTCTCGACGATGTAGCCCAGCTCACGACGGCCGAAGCGATCGGCGTCGAACAACAGATCCTCGCCACCGGCCGCATCCCACACCTGCATGCGCCGGTAAGGCCAGGCGCGGGCCTGCGCGATCGCCGGCCACACACCCAGGCGGTTCAACAGCTGCACGTTGTCGGCGGCGAAGGCGAACACCCGCAGGTCCGGCTGTGCGGCCTGCCACGGTGCCGGTTCGCGGCCTTCCACCAGCGCAACCGACAGGCCGGCATCGGCCAGCGCCAGCGCACACGCGGCACCGACCACGCCACCACCGACGATGGCCACATCAAGACGCGTGCGCCGGCTCATGCGGCTTCTCCGCGGCACAGGCGCGGCACGTCACCACGGAAGCCCATCGCACCACCGACCAGCATCGACTGCACCGACGCGCGCTGTGCGGCCACCAGGCCGAGGCTGCGCAGCGGCCGCATCAGCGGTGCCGGGTTGCTGGTCAATCGTGCCAGCCCACCGGAGAACGCCACCGTCTGCCGGCGATCTTCCTCGCGCCGCGCGACGTAGGCCTTCAGCAGCGCATCGCTGCCGGCATCCTCATGCGCATCCTCCAGCAGTTCGGCCAGGGTCAGCGCATCGCGAAGGCCCAGGTTGAAGCCCTGTGCGCCCAGCGGATGGATGGTCTGCGCGGCATTGCCGAGCAGCACCGTGCGCTCACCGGCCAGCGCGCGCGCCAGCACCTGGATGAGCGGGTAGGCACTGCGCGGGCCGGATTCAAGCAGGCGGCCGGCACGCCAGCCGATCGCGCTCTGCAGGCGTTGCAGCCAGGCCGCATCGTCCAACGCCATCACCGCATCGGCCTGGTCGCGTGCAACACCGTGCACGGTTCCGAAGTGGCGGTCACCGCGCGGCAGCAGGGCGGTTGGGCCGGTATCGGTGAACCGCTCCCAGGCGGTGCCATCCGGCGCACGCTGGCTGCGCACGCGGGCCACGAACAGGGTCTGCTGGAAATCATGGCGGTCGACTTCGATGCCCAGCGCGCCACGCACGCCGCTGGTGGTGCCATCGGCCCCCACCACCAACCGTGCCAGCAGCACGCGTTCGCCAGCCTCGTCAGCCACCCGTACCTGGCGGTAACCATCGACCACCTCACCCAGCCCCAGGAACCGCATCGGCCGGTAACGGCGCAGGCGCGGCAGTTCCTGCAGGCGCGCTTCCAGCGCCTGGCCGAAATCGCGCGCGACCACCACCTGGCCGAACCACGGCCGGTCGTAATCGGCCGCTTCGAGCTGCACACGGCCGAAATCGCCGGCACGACTGACATGGATGCGCCGGATCGGGCCCGGTGCCATCGCCAGCTTCTGCATCACCCCCAGCGCGGTCAGCGCATTGACGGTGGCAGCGGCGAAACTGAGATTGCGCTGGTCGAACACCGCAGGCAGCTCGCCGGCCGGGCTGGCCTCAAGCAGGCCCACGTCGCGGCCCAGGCGGTCCAGGGCAATGGCCAGGCTGGCACCGACCAGGCCACCACCGACAATCAGCACGTCATGTCGTTCACTCATGTGTTCATGATACGCGCTCGCCCCGACTGTACGCCGAACGGGCGGCACCTGCGCCAACCTGCGCGGCGGGCTAGAATGAAACCTGAATCCGCTCCGGGCCCCCACCATGTCCGATACCGCCAACCGCGCCTTCGTCCTGTCCGTACTCGTACTGCTGCTGGCGGCGACCCGGGTCAATCACTTCGCGGCCATTCCGGATGCCTCCTGGGCCGTGTTCTTCATCGGTGGCTTCTACCTGGCGCGCTGGACGCGCTGGGCGTTCCCGCTGCTGATGGTGTTCGCGGTGCTGGTGGACTGGATCGTGATCCGCAGCAGCGGTCTGGATTTCTGGCAGCACTACTGCGTGTCGCCGGGCTACTGGCTGCTGCTGCCGGCCTACTTCTCTTTGTGGGCCGGCGGCATGCTGCTGGGCCGCAACTACCAGAGCGCGCGCTGGCCGGTACTGGCCAAGGGCGCACTGCTGCTGGTCGCTTCGGTGGCGGTCTGCCACCTGCTGGCACAGGGCGGTTTCTACTGGAGCAGCCGCAACGTGGCCGAGCCGACCCTGGCCGGCTGGGCACAGAACTACGCGCAGTGGTTCGGGCCCTACCTGCGCACCACGGCGATCTATGTGGCGCTGGCCGCCGCCCTGCAGCTGGCCGTGGAGCAGGTGCTGAAGCTCCAGCAGGCCCGCCGCGACATCCGCCACTGAGCCGCGCCATGGGTCATCGCCTCTCGCGCATCTACACCCGCACCGGCGACGACGGCAGTACCGGCCTTGGCGACGGCCAGCGCGTAGCCAAGGATGACGCCCGCGTGGCGTCCTACGGCACCGTCGACGAGGCCAATGCCGCGCTCGGCCTGCTGTTGGCCGCGCCCCTGCCCGAGGATGTGCGCGCGCTGGTGGTGCATCTGCAGCACCAGTTGTTCGACCTGGGCGCCGAGCTGTGCATTCCCGGCCATGCCGCGATCCACGCCGCCGACGTCTCAGCCCTGGAACAGCAGCTGGACCATTACAACGCCGACCTGCCGATGCTGAAGGAATTCATCCTGCCGGCCGGCGGCGAAGCCGCCGCGCGCTGCCATCTGGCCCGCACCATTGTCCGCCGCGCCGAGCGCGAAACGGTCACCCTGGCCCGCCACGAGGCTGTGCGCAGCGAAGCGCTGCAGTACCTCAACCGGCTGTCGGACCTGCTGTTCGTGCTGGCCCGGGTGCTGGCCCGTGCCGATGGCCACGGCGAAGCGCTGTGGCAGCCACAGCAGCGCCAGCGCTGAGTCGGCACGATGCTGGTCTATACCCACCCGTCCTGCCTGCTGCATGACCCCGGCCCCGGCCACCCGGAGTGCCCGCAGCGCCTGCAGTACGTACTCGACGCACTGCACGCCGCCTTCCCTGATCAGCTGGACTGGCGCGAGGCGCCGCCGGCCAAGTTCGGCGAACTGACCCGGGTCCACGACAGCGCCCTGCTCGACTTCGTGCTGCAGCCGCAGACCGCGCCGCTGCGCCAGCTGGACATGGACACCTGGACCTCGCCCGGCTCGGCCAGCGCCGCCGTGCACGCCGCCGGTGCCGGCGTGGCCGCGGTCGATGCGGTGATGCTGGGCGAGGACCCGCTGGCCTTCTGCGCGGTACGCCCGCCGGGCCACCACGCCACCAGCAGCACGGCGATGGGCTTCTGCCTGCTGAACAACATCGCCATCGCTGCCGCCTATGCCCGTGACCGCCATGGCCTGGAGCGGATCGCGGTGGTCGATTTCGACGTCCACCACGGCAATGGCACCCAGGACATCTTCCAGCACGATGCCCGGGTCTCCTACTACAGCACCCACCAGGCCGGGCTGTTCCCCAATTCCGGCCTGCGCCGCGACCGCGGTGCCGGCAACCTGATGAACATCCTGTTGCCACCGGGCAGCGGCGGCTTCCGCTTCCGCAACGTCTGGGCCGACGAGATGCTGCCAGCCATCGACGACTTCCGTCCGCAGCTGCTGCTGATCTCCGCCGGCTTCGACGCCCACCTGCGCGACCCGCAGGCCGATCTGATGCTGGAGACCGACGATTTCGCCTGGATCACCCGTGAACTGCATGCGCTGGCACGCCGTCACGCCGCCGGCCGGGTGGTCTCGATGCTGGAGGGCGGCTACGACCTGCAGGCCCTGGCCGAGTGCAGCGTGGCCCATGTCCAGGCCCTGATCACACCCTCTGCGGGTGCCTCCGCCGGATGAACCCGAACCGGCAGGCTCCGGCGCCCTTCATTGCCCCTATGCAAGGGATGGGGCAAGCTACCGTCCGTTTTCGCCCGAATCCGAACCGCGTGCGCCGAGCCCTCCGCCTGCTTCCCCTGCCTCTGAGCATCGCCATCAGCCTGCCGGCGATGGCCGATGATAAGCCGCTCAACTGGGGCCTGTGCCCGGCCACCGACGTGATTCCCGCGTTCACCGACGCCCCCACCCCGGTCCCGGCCCAGGACAAGGCTGCTGCCGCAGCCGCCCGCGAGAACCAGCCGACCGACATCGAAGGCGACCAGCTGCTGGGCACCACCACGGTGCCGCAGTACGAGGGCAACGTGGCGCTGCGCCGGGGTGACCAGTTCGTCGGTACCGACAAGCTCAGCTTCGACACCGAGACCGGCAACTACATCGCCGACGGCAATGTCCGCTACCAGGACGGGTCGATCCGGATGGTCGCCAAGCGCGCCGAAGGCAACCAGGAAAGCGACACCCACAAGATCTCCGACATCAAGTACCAGCTGGTGTCGCGCCGGGGCAACGGTGATGCCGAGTCGGTCGACCTGCAGGGCGCGGTCGGCCAGATGCACCGCTCCACCTACACCACCTGCGACCCGTCGCAGCCGGTGTGGAAGCTGTCGGCGCCGCAGATCGAAGTGGACAACGACGAAGGCTTCGGCACGGCCCGCAACGCCGTGCTGCGGATCGGCAAGGTGCCGGTGCTGTGGGCGCCCTACTTCAAGTTCCCGATCGATGACCGTCGCAAGACCGGCCTGCTGTTCCCGCAGCTGGGCATGTCCGGCCGCAACGGTGTCGACTACGCGCAGCCGATCTACTTCAATCTGGCGCCGAACTACGACGACACCCTGACCCCGCGCTACATGAGCCGGCGCGGCCTGCTGCTCGACAATGAGTTCCGCTACCTCTACAACGGCGGCCGTGGCGAGGTGCTGACCAGCTACATGCCCAACGACAAGCTGCGCGACCGCGACCGCGGCCGGGTGATGTTCGACGGCTACCACAACGTGAACAGCCACTGGCAGGCCCGCGCCAACCTGGCCTGGGTGAGCGACGAACGCTATGTCGAGGACTTCGCCAACCGCCTGGTGGGGGTGACCGCCTCCAACCTGCAGAGCACCATCGGCCTGTACGGCACCGGCCAGAACTGGACGGCCGGCATCATGGCCGACCGCTGGCAGCTGACCGACTACACCCTCGACGAGCGCGCCCTGCCCTACAACCGCGAGCCACGCCTGTTCTTCAACTGGAACAAGCCGGTGCTGCCGTGGCTGGAAACCGGCATCTACACCGAAGCGGTGCGCTTCACCCACGACGACGTCAACTTCAAGTACGACGCCAGTGCCGGCACCGACCTGCAGTACACCCGCAACGGGCAGGTGCAGCGCATGTTCGGTGGTTCGCGCCTGGACGTGAAGCCCTACGTGTCGTTCCCGATCAGTGGCGCAGCCTGGTACGTAACCCCGACCCTGGCCTACCGCTACACTGCCTATGACCTGGATCGCGGCCTGGCCGACAGTGTCCGCCGTACCGTGCTCACCTCCCAGGGCATCGATCCGAACACAGCCACGCCCGAGCAGCTGCGCGGCAATACCTCGCCCAGCCGCAGCCTGCCGATCGGCAGCCTCGATGCCGGCCTGTTCTTCGACCGCGAGACCACCATCCGCGGCAAGTCGTTCCTGCACACCCTGGAGCCGCGCCTGTTCTACCTGCGCACGCCCTACCGCAACCAGGACGAGCTGCCGATCTTCGACACCCGTGACTTCACCTTCAGCTGGGGCCAGCTGTTCCGCGACTCGCGCTATACCGGCGCCGACCGCCAGAACGATGCCAACCAGCTGACCCTGGCACTGGGCACCCGCTTCATCGACCAGACCACCGGCAAGGAACGCTTCTCGGCCGCGATCGGCCAGATCCAGTACTTCGACGAATCGCGGGTGAGCACCACGCCGGGCGGCGCGCCGGTGGAGAAGGGCAAGTCGGCGTGGATCGCCGACGGCAACTACATGATCAACGACCGCTGGACCCTGGGCGCCACCTACCAGTGGGACCCGAAGTACAAGCGCGAGGATCTGGCCAGCGTCCGCGCCCGTTATCTGATGCCCAACGATGGCGTGATCAACCTCAGCTACCGCTACCGCATCAATGCCGGCGCCCCGGCAACCGCCAACAAGCATGACCGGACCCTGCTGGAGCAGGCCGACCTGTCGTTCCTGTACCCGCTGAATGCGCGCTGGAGCCTGGTGGGCCGGTATTACTACTCGCTGCAGGACAAGGAACCGCTGGAGATCATCGCCGGCGTGCAGTGGGACAGCTGCTGCCTGGCCGTGCGCGCAGTGGCCCGCCGCTACGTGCGCAACCGCGAAGGCGACATGAACAATTCCATCCAGCTGGAGTTCGTCCTCAAGGGCCTCAGCTCCATCGGCCAGGACACGGACCGTACGCTGCGCCGTGCTATCCTCGGCTACAACCGCGACGACCTCTATCTCGTGCCGCCCAGCAACACCGGGGCGACCCGGGATGACTACGATCCGAATCAGATCCCATGACCAAGCGCTTCCCCGTTCTTCTCGCCTCCCTGCTGGCGGTGTCCAGCGTGTCCGCCCCCCTGCAGGTGCTCGCGCAGGAGGCGCAGCCGTTGGACCGCATCGCCGCCGTCGTCGACGAGGACGTGATCCTGCAGAGCGAGCTCCAGCGTGCGATCGCCAACATCAAGGCGCAGTACGCCGGCCGTGAAAACCAGCTGCCGCCGGAAGACGTACTCAGCCGCCAGGTGCTCGAGCGCCTGGTGCTGGTCAAGCTGCAGGTGGCCCGCGCCCAGGGCAGCGGCATCCGCGTCAGCGACCAGGAGCTGAACCAGGCGATGAATGCCATCGCCCAGCAGAACGGCTCGAACCTGGATGCACTGCGCCAGCGCCTGGCCCACGACGGCATCGACTTCAACGATTTCCGCGCTTCGGTGCGCGATGAAATCACCGTGCAGCGCCTGCGCCAGAGCTTCGCGCAGAGCCGCATCAGCGTCAGCGAGGGCGAAGTCGACGCCGCCCTGAAGCAGCAGGCCACGGTTGGCAACCAGTACCACCTGGCGCACATCCTGATCGCCCTGCCCGACGGCTCCAACGCCGACCAGATCGCCACCGGCCAGAAGAAGGCCGAAGGCGTGAAGGCCCTGCTGGACAAGGGTGAGCTGGACTTCAACGCCGCCGCCGTGCGTTATTCGGACAGCCCCAACGCGCTGGAAGGCGGCGACCTGGGCTGGCGCAGCCTGGACGAAATCCCGCAGGCCTTCGCGCAGATGATGGAAAAGATGAAGCCCGGCGAAGTGGTCGGCCCGATCCGCGGCCCCAGCGGCTTCCAGCTGCTGAAGCTGGTGGAAGTGCGTGATGCCAGCGCCGCCAGCGGTGGCGAGCACACGGTCACCGAGTACCACGGCCGCCACATCCTGGTGCGCGTGGACGATCACCAGACCGACGCTGCCGCCAAGGCCAAGATCGATACCCTGCGTGCCCGCATCGCCGGTGGCGCGGACTTCGAGACCGTGGCCAAGGAGTCCTCCGAGGACAACAACAGCAAGGGCCAGGGCGGCGATCTGGGCTGGTTCCCGGCCGACGCGTTCGGTCCGGCGTTCGGCCAGCAGGTGTCCGGCATCCAGGACGGCGGCGTCAGCCAGCCGTTCCGCACCGATGCCGGCTGGCACATCGTGCAGCGCGTGGGCACCCGCCAGACCGACGTGACCACTGACAACCAGCGTGCCCAGGTCCGCGAGACCATCGGCCGCCGCAAGCTGGAAGACGAGTACAACCGCTTCCTGCAGGAACTGCGTGGCGAAGCCTACGTCAGCTTCCGCAGCGGCGACCGCGCGGAAAACACCGCCACGCCGCCGCAGTCCTGACCGATGCGCCCCGAGCTCGCTCTGGTACCGGGCGAGCCCGCCGGGATCGGCCCGGAGCTGTGTGTCCGCCTCGTCCAGCAGCCGCGTGAAGATTGCCGGCTGCTGGCCTTCGCCGACCCGGATACCCTGCGCGCGGCCGCGGCCGCGCTGAACCTGCCCCTGCAGCTGTTGCCCGAGGACGCCGAAGCACGCGTCCCCGGCGATCTGCGTGTGCGTGTGGTGGCCAATCCCGTGCCCAGCCACTTCGGCCAGGCCAATCCGGCCAACGCCGGCGCCGTCATCGGCGCCCTGCTCGGTGCCGGCCAGGCGTGCCTGTCCGGCGAACTGCACGGCGTAGTCACCGGCCCGGTGCACAAGGCGGTCATCAACGAAGGCGGCATCGCCTACAGCGGCACCACCGAACTGCTGGCCGACCAGGCCGGGGTGAAGGTGGTGATGATGCTGGCCAACCACATCGTGCGCGTGGCCCTAGCCACCACCCACCTGCCACTGCGCGAGGTGGCCGACGCGATCACCGCGCCCGGCCTGGAACACACCCTGCGCACCGTGCACGCTGCGCTGCGCCGCGAATTCGGCCTGCCCGCGCCACGCATCGCCGTGCTCGGCCTGAACCCGCATGCCGGTGAAGACGGTCATCTGGGCCGCGAGGAACTGGACCTGGTCATCCCGCTGCTGCAGCGCCTGCGCGCGGAGGGCATGGACCTGATCGGGCCGCTGCCGGCCGATACCGCCTTCCTGCCGGCCAAGCTGGCAGGCTTCGACACCGTGCTGGCGATGTACCACGACCAGGGCCTGCCGGTGCTGAAGTATTCGGGCTTCGAGCAGGCGGTGAACCTGACCCTGGGCCTGCCCTACCCGCGCGTGGCGGTGGACCATGGCACCGCGCTGGACCTTGCCGGCCGCGGCATTGCCGATCCTTCCAGCCTGCAGGCGGCAACGACGTTGTGTGCGCAGCTTGCGCGGCAACGTACACTGAGCGCATGAATTCCCCGCATTCCCCCTCCGGCCCGGTGTTCACCGCCCCGGCCAAGAAGCAGCTTGGCCAGCATTTCCTGGCCGACCGTCACTACATCGACAAGATCGTGATGGCGGTCAACCCGAAAGACGGTGACCGCCTGGTCGAGATCGGCCCCGGCCAGGGCGCGATTACCCTGCCGCTGCTGCGCGTGCATCCGAAACTGACGGTGATCGAGTTCGACCGCGACCTGATCGCGCCACTGACCGCCGCCGCCGAGCCGCTGGGCGAGCTGACCATCGTCCACCGCGACGTGCTGCGCGTGGACTTCACCGAGCTGGCCGACGGCCAGCCGATCCGCCTGGTCGGCAACCTGCCCTACAACATCTCCTCGCCGATCCTGTTCCATGCACTGGAACATGCGGCGGTGGTCCGCGACATGCACTTCATGCTGCAGAAGGAAGTGGTCGACCGCATGGCCGCCGGCCCCGGCAGCAAGGTGTACGGCCGGCTCAGCGTGATGCTGCAGGCCTACTGCCAGGTGACCTCGCTGTTCGTGGTGCCGCCGGGCGCGTTCCGGCCGCCGCCGAAGGTCGATTCGGCCGTGGTGCGGCTGGTGCCGCGTGACCCGGCCACGATCAACATCCACGACCACAAGCGTTTCGCCGAGGTGGTCAAGGCCGCCTTCGGGCAGCGCCGCAAGACCCTGCGCAACGCCCTGAACAACGTGGTGTCCGCCGAACAGTTCGTTGCCGCCGGCGTGCGTCCCGATGCCCGCGCCGAACAGCTGGACGTGGCCGAATTCATCGCTTTGGCCAATGCCTCCTGATTACACTGCCGGTATGGAAGACGCTGACGTTTATGCCATCTCCGTCGAAGTCGCTCCGCGCTTCCTCGACGATCAATCCGCGCCGGAAGACGGGCGCTATGCGTTCGCCTACACGATCCGCATCCACAACCAGGGGCGTGTTGCCGCGCGCCTGGTCGCACGCCACTGGCGCATCACCGATGCCAACGGCCGCGTCGAGCATGTCGATGGTGACGGGGTGATCGGCGAGCAGCCGCGCCTGCGTCCCGGTGAAGACTTCCATTACACGTCCGGTGTCATGCTGGGGACCGATCACGGGACCATGCAGGGCCACTACGACATGGTCGCCGACGACGGCACCGAATTTGCCGCGCCGGTCGCACCTTTCGTGCTGGCCATCCCGCGTACCCTGCACTGACACGGAGGCCGAACGATGAGTGTGTGGGCGATCGGCGACCTGCAGGGCTGCTATGACGTCACCCAGCGACTGCTGGAGAAGATCCGTTTCGACCCGGCGCAGGACACCCTGTGGTTCTGCGGCGACCTGGTCAACCGCGGTGGCCAGTCACTGGAAACGCTGCGGCTGGTGCATTCGCTGCGCGAGCACAGCGTAGTGGTGCTGGGCAACCATGACCTTTCGCTGCTGGCCGTCGGTGCGCGCACCGAAGAGGAACAGCGCAAGGTCAACCCGGACCTGCTGCGCATCGTGCAGGCCGAGGACCGCGACGAACTGCTGGATTGGCTGCGCCTGCAGAAGCTGGTGCACGTGGACCGCGAGCTGGGCTGGATGATGGTGCACGCCGGCCTGGCGCCGAAGTGGACCACGCAGATGGCCGAGAAGCATGCAGCCGAAGTCGAGGTGCAGCTGCACGGCGCCGGCTACCGCAAGCTGTTCCGCAACATGTACGGCGACAAGCCGAGCTGGGCACCGAACCTGTCCGGCTACGACCGCTCGCGCGCGATCATCAACGTGCTCACCCGCATGCGCTACTGCACCCCGCGCGGGCGTATCGGCATCGAGGACAAGGGCACGCCGGGCACCCAGGAACAGGGGCTGTATCCCTGGTTCGAAGTGCCGGGCCGGGTCGAGCGTGACCTCAAGGTGGTCTGCGGCCACTGGTCGGCGCTGGGCCTGACCATCACCCAGGGCGTGCACGCCATCGACACCGGCGCGGTCTGGGGCGGCAAGCTGACCGCGATCCAGCTCGATACCGATGAACTGCGCGTGGTGCAGGTGCCAGGCCGCGATGTACCGGCACCCGTGCCCAACGCCCGCCCGCCAGCGCGCCCGGCGCACGAGCGCCCGGCTGCACCGGCGCAGGGCAAGGAACAGGGCGGCGGCAATGCTCCGGCCGCCAACCCGGGCAACCGCGGCCCGCGCCGTCGTCGTCGCCGTGGTGGCGGTGGTGGTGGTGGCTCCGGCGGTCCCAACAACAACAGCACCCCGCCGCAGGCATGACGCGGCACGGCTGGGCACCATGGACGGTGCTGCTGCTGACGCTGGCCCTGGCCAGCGGCTGCCAGCCCGGCTCGCCGACTGCTCCCACGGCTGCGGACAACGCTGAACGCACACCGACGCCACCACAGGCGCCTTCGCCGCCACTGGTGGCTGCGGCGCGCGCGCAGATCGGCGTCACCACCCGCTACGACCCTGCCTATCAAGTGCTGGCCTATCCCGGCGGTGACGTGCCACTGGATCGCGGCGTGTGCACCGATGTGGTGGTGCGCGCCCTGCGCAGCCAGGGCCTGGACCTGCAGGCACGCGTGCATGAAGACATGCGCGGCAACTTCAGCGCCTATCCGGCGATCTGGGGCCTGTCACGGCCGGACCGCAACATCGATCATCGTCGCGTACCGAACCTGATGCGCTGGTTCGAGCGGCAGCGCTGGCAGCAACCGATCACCGCCCTCGACACCGACTATGCGGCCGGTGACATCGTTGCCTGGAAGCTCAACGGCAACGGCCTGCTGCATGTGGGTATCGTCTCCGACCGGCGCTTGGCCAATGGCACGCCGCTGGTGCTGCACAACATCGCGCGCGGCACGCGGGAAGAGAACCTGCTGTTCCAGCACACGATCATCGGGCATTACCGGATGCCGTAGGCAATCCTGTAGAGCCGAGCCATGCTCGGCTACGGGATGTGTCCGGCAACAGCAGCCGAGCATGGCTCGGCTCTACAAATGCGCAGCGATCAGCGGCGCACGTAGTGCACAAAGCGGAACGCGTAGGCGTGGCGTTCGTCGGCCGGGTGCGGCTCGCTGCTCACTTCCCGCCAGTCCTGCACGTCCACTTCGGGGAAATGGGTATCGGCGGGGACTTCAGCATCCACCCAGGTCAGGTACAGGTCACTGGCCTGCTCCAGCAGCTGGTGGAAGATTTCGCCGCCGCCGATGATGCACAGTTCGCTGGCGCCCTCGCCTTCGGCAATCGCCTTCGCCTCGTCCAGTGACGCCACCGCGCGCATGCCATCGAATGGCACCTGGCCGCTGCGGGTCAGCACCAGGTTGGTCCGCCCCGGCAGCACGCGGCCGATCGACTCGGCGGTCTTGCGCCCCATCAGGATCGGCTTGCCCAGGGTGAGCGCCTTGAAATGCTTGAAATCATCCGGCAGGTGCCAGGGCATGGCATTGCCCTGGCCGATGCCACGGTTGCGGTCCAGCGCCACGATCATCGACAGCTTCATTGCTACCACCTCCTCAGCTGGCGTCGATCTGCAGGCGTTCGCAGGCAGCGTTCGCGGCACTGGCTGCCTGCAACGCTGCAGCCAGCGCAGGGCTGGACGTGGTCTGCTCATCCAGGCCAGCGAGGATCTTCTGCTTCTGCGCCTCTTCGATCTCCTTCAGGCCCGGTCCCGACAGGATCTCTGCCGACAGCGCAGCGATATCGTCGCTGGCGCCGCGCGCCAGGAACGACTTCAGCTGGTCATTGGAATAGACGGTGGCCAGACCCTGTTCAAGCTCACGCTGATACGCCGGGTTCTCGACGCCCGCCTTCAGGTGCTCGGTCATCGCCGTGTACATGCCGGTTACCGCCTCACGCATCTGCGCCCGGCAGCCTTCCGGAACATCCTGGGGCAGCATCGTGCTGCCGTTGAATGCTCCGGCGAACGCCTGCACTTCCTCGCGCATGTGCTTGTGCACGATCTGCTCATTGACCTGCCTGGCCAACGACAGCGCATCGGCCGGTCCGGCCTGCACCATGGCCAGCGGCAGCAGGCCGCACAGCGCCAGCAGGCCCCTGGAAATCAGGCGGGTACTCATACCGCCACCGGCGCCTTGATGGCCGGATGCGGATCGTAGCCGTCGATGCGGATGTCGTCGAACTGGAAGCCGAACAGGTCGGTCACCTCCGGGTTCAACCACAGCGTCGGCAGTGCGCGCGGTTCACGCGACAGCTGCTCGCGCGCTTGCTCGAAGTGGTTCGAATACAGGTGCGCATCGCCCAGCGTGTGCACGAAGTCACCCACGCCCAGGCCGGTGGCCTGCGCCACCATGTGAGTCAGCAGCGCGTAGCTGGCAATGTTGAACGGCACGCCGAGGAAGATGTCGCCGCTGCGCTGGTAGAGCTGGCAGCTGAGCTTGCCGTCCACCACGTAGAACTGGAACAGGTTGTGGCACGGCATCAGCGCCATCTGCGAAAGCTCGCCCACGTTCCAGGCGCTGACCACCAGCCGGCGCGAATCGGGGTTGCGCTTGATCTCGTCCACCAGCCACTGCATCTGGTCGATCTCGCCGCCATCGGCGGTAGCCCAGCTACGCCACTGCTTGCCGTAGACCGGGCCGAGGTCGCCGTTCTCGTCGGCCCACTCGTCCCAGATCCGCACCTGGTTGTCCTTCAGGTAGCCGATGTTGGTGTCGCCCTTCAGGAACCACAGCAGCTCGTGGATGATCGAGCGCAGGTGCAGCTTCTTGGTGGTGACCAGCGGGAAACCGTCTGCCAGGTTGAAGCGCATCTGCCAGCCGAACACGCTGCGGGTGCCGGTGCCGGTGCGATCGCTCTTCTCGGCGCCGTGTTCGAGCACGTGCGAGAGCAGGTCCAGGTAAGCCTTCATGCCTTGCCCTCGGCAGCTACCAGCGGCTGCGGCTGCAGTACCGGCGCGCGGCGCGACATCACCAGCAGCACCAGGCCGAAGGCGATCAGCGGCAGGCTGAGGATCTGGCCACGGGTCAGCCAGTCGAAGGCCACGTAGACGCCGTTGTCGGGCATGCGCACAAACTCCACCGCGAAGCGGAACAGGCCGTACATCAGCGCGAACAGGCCACCGACCAGGTAGCGATGACGCGGCTTGGCCGACACCGTCCACAGCACCACGAACATCACCAGCCCTTCCAGCAACGCTTCATACAGCTGGGAGGGGTGGCGTGCGAACTGATTCAGCGCGCCGGTGGCGAACTGCGCCTGCAGCGTCGCATGGTCCAGCTGGTTCAGCGGGGCAGGCAGGCCGGACGGGAACACCACGCCCCAGCTACCGTCGGTGTACTTGCCCCACAGCTCGGCACCGATGAAATTGCCGATACGGCCGAAGCCCAGGCCCAGCGGCACCAGCGGCGCCATGAAGTCCATGGTGTCGAAGAAGTGCAGCTTGTGCTTGCGCGACCACCACCAGCAGGCGGCAATCACGCCCAGCAGGCCGCCGTGGAAACTCATGCCGCCATCCCACACCTTGAACAGCAGCAGCGGGTTGTGCAGGAAATCGCCCAGCGCGTAGAACAGCATGTAGCCGATGCGCCCGCCCAGCACCACGCCGAGCATGGCGTAGAACAGCAGGTCGGAGAAGCCGTTGGCATCGACACCCGGCAGGCGCCCGTCAGCGATGCGCTTGCGGCCTAGCAGCCAGGCCGCAGTGAAGCCGAGCAGGTACATGATGCCGTACCAGTGCACCTTGATCGGCCCCAGCGAGAGGGCGATGGGGTCGATGTCGTGGAAATAGATCATGGAAGGTGCCTTGCGGTTGAACGCCTATTCTCGGGCCAGTGCCGCCCCGGCTCAACCAAGCAGCTGGGGCGAGTTCGGCAACGCGTCATCGTTCGACCGCGTCGAGGCCGGAAAGTGCCCTTCGATCAGGCTGGAGACCTCGTCGATGGCATCCTGCAGCGTTTCCACCGGATGGGAACCACGCAGGCCCTCGCGCAGGTGGGTGCAGACCCGCTGCCACTGCGCCGGACTGACCCGGCCGTGCAGGCCCCGGTCGGCAACGATCTCGATGGCGTGATCGGCCAGCAGCAGGTAGATCAGTACACCGTTGTTGTGGGTGGTATCCCAGGTGCGCAGGCGGGCAAAGGCATGCTCGGCAGCCTGGCGCGGGGTGACCTTGTGCCACAGCGCGGCCAGCGGCAGGTCCGCTTCCACCGCGAACATCACCTGCCCACCGTGGCGCTGCTCACCGGCCGCGATGGCCTCGGTGATCGCCTGCAATGTGGCGGGCGGGAACGCGCGCCGTACCGACGGCGAAAACACGTGCCGACATAGACGTTGGATCATCACCAGCCCCCCGAAGCACCGCCACCACCGGAGCGGCCACCACCGCCACCCCAGCCGCCACCACCACCAAATCCACCGCCCCCGCCGAAGCCGCCTCCGCCGCCCCAGCTGCCACCGCCCCAGCCGCCGCCACCGGCAAAGCGGCCCGGATGGCCGGAGAGCATGGCCACGATCAGCCCTACGATGCCGGCCAGGCCACTGGCCAGCAGCGTGGACGTGAACAGGAACGCCGCCAGCGCTGCACCGGCGCCGCCGAGCAGGCCTCGCAGCGGTCGCGGCACGCGCGAGAACACGCCGCGCAGGATGCTGCCGGCGAACACACCGATGAACAGCGCCAGGAACCAGGTATCGCCGCCACCACCGGGTTCCCGACCGCGATGGCCGCTGACCGGTGCCGGCAGCGTTTCGCCGTCGATCAGCTTGACCAGCACCGCCGTGGCGTCGGTGATGCCACCGGCGTAGTCGCCGCTGCGGAAGCGCGGCACCAGGTATTTCTGGATGACCCGGTTGGCGATGGCATCGGGAATGGCGCCTTCCAGACCGTAGCCCGGCTCGATGCGCACGCGCCGGTCGTCCTTGGCCACCACCAGCAGCACCCCGTCATCCACGCCCTTGCGGCCGATCTGCCACTGGTCGAAGACCCGCGTGGTGTACTGCGCGATGTCCTCCGGCTGGGTGGTCGGCACCACCAGCACCTGCAGCTGGCTGCCCTTGCGCTGCTGCAGTTCGATCGCCTGCTGCACCAGCGCCTGCTTCTGCGCGGCATCCAGCGTGCCGGTGGTATCGACCACCGGCGAATCCAGCGCAGGAACCGGCGCCAGCTGCTGCGCATGCGAGGCCAGCGGCAGCCACAGCAGCAGGGCCAGCAGCGCAGAGGCCAGGCGCATCGATCAGGTCCCCGGCTGCGGTGCCGGCTGCTGCTGCGGCGCGTTGCCGAAATCGACCGCCGGCGCGTTGGAGATCTGCGCTTCGTTGTCCACGGTGAAGTTCGGCTTGGTCTTGTAGCCGAAGATCTTGGCGGTGATCACCTGCGGGAACGAGCGGATGTAGGTGTTGTAGTCCTGCACCTGCTGGATGTAACGGCCGCGGGCGACGGTGACCCGGTTCTCGGTACCTTCCAGCTGCGCCTGCAGGTCGCGGAAGTTCTGGTTCGACTTCAGTTCCGGGTAGTTCTCGGTGACCACCAGCAGACGCGACAGCGCGCTGCCAAGTTCGCCCTGGGCCTGCTGGAACTGCTTGAGCGAGGCTTCGTCGTCGGCATTGACGTTGATCTGGCCGACACGCGAACGGGCGTTGGTCACTTCAGTCAGCACGCGCTCTTCCTGGCTGGCGAAGCCCTTCACGGTCTGCACCAGGTTGGGCACCAGGTCGGCGCGGCGCTTGTACTGGTTGATGACCTCCGACCAGCTGGCCTTGACCGCTTCATCCTTCTGCTGGATGGCGTTGTAGCCGCAGCCGGAGAGCAGGGAGGCCAACAGCATCAGGGGCAGGACACGGGTGAACAGGCGCATGGCGGAGGTTCCGGGTGGGCTTGGCGCCGAGCATGCCATGGTTCGGGTGAAAGACCGGCCATCGGGCG
>NZ_JAOECR010000061.1:0-22549 GCF_029836955.1 Stenotrophomonas sp. GD04054
TGTACTTGCCGGTGCGGTAGATCAGCCAGCCCACCAGGAACAGCACGGCCAGGCCGATCCACTGCGCGCCCGGCAGGTGGAACGGCACGGCCAGCACGTCGGCGCGGCTGCTGACCACGATCGGAATCGCGATGGCGATGCCCATCAGTGCCTCACCGGTGATCAGGCCCGCAGCGAACAGCACACCCGGCTTGTGCACGCGGTCGCGGCCTTCTTCGTCATCGGCGCGCACCTTGTGGAAGCGCTCGACCAGGTGGGCGATCAGGCCGCCGAGGAAGATCGGCACCATCAGCTCCAGCGGCAGGTAGATGCCGATGGCGGCGGCCAGCACCGGCACGCGGAAGCGTGCGTTGCGCGACTTCAGCCAGCTGTCGAAGGCAATGATGGCGGCACCGACCACGGCACCGATGCCGATGAAGGTCCACGGGAGTTCGCCACCGAACAGGCCCTTGGCCACCGAGGCCATCAGGTTGGCCTGCGGCGCAGCCAGCGCGTTCGGGTGCAGCTCGGACTTCACGCCGATGCCGTAGGCGGTGGCCAGCAGGTTCAGCACCGGGGCCATGATCAGCGCGCACGAGAAGGCACCGATGCCCAGCATCAGCTGCTGCTTCCACGGGGTGGCACCTACGATATAGCCGGCCTTGAGGTCCTGCAGGTTGTCACCGCCAACCGCTGCGGCGCAGCACACCACCGCGCCGATCATGATCGCCGCCACCGCGCCCAGCGGCGCACCGCCGGCACCGACCGGCTTGAGGCCATCGGCGCCCAGCAGCACCACCAGCACGGCCGAGGCGAACAGGATGGTGGAGATGGTGATGCCCGACACCGGGTTGTTGGACGAACCGATCAAGCCGGCCAGGTAGGCCGAGACCGACACGAACAGGAAGCCGGCAACGATCATGATGATGGTCATCGGGATCGACACGTGCCACTGGCCGACGATGGCCTGGTACAGGGCCAGCAGCGGCAGCACGAAGACCACCAGGGCCACCAGCATCCACTTCATCGGCAGGTCGCGCTCGGTGTGCGCCAGCACCGGGCCACCGCTCTTGCGGGCGGCGGCAAAGCCGCTCTTGACGCCATTGAGCAGCGACTTGCGCAGCGAGATCAGGGTCCAGATGCCGCCAATCAGCATCGCGCCCACACCCAGGTAGCGCATCTTCGCGCCCCAGATGGCGAACGCCGCTTCGGTGGAGGATGCCGTGGCGACCGACGCGGCCAGTGCCGGATCGGTGTTCATGAAGAACGCCTGGTAGATCGGAATGGCGATGTGCCAGGTCAGGATCGAGCCGGACACGACCACGATGCCGACGTTGAGGCCGACGATGTAGCCCACGCCCAGCAGTGCCGGCGACAGGTTGGTACCGATGAAGGCGGTGACCTTGGAACTGCCGACATAGGCCGAGGTGGCCCAGGCGTCGGGAATCAGGCGCATGCCGCTTTCCGCGGCCAGCTTGACGAAGGCACCGATGACTGCCGACAGGCCGAGGATCTTCAGGCCCGGGCCCGGGTTCTCACCGGCCTTGAGCACTTCGGCCGCGGCCTTGCCTTCCGGGAACGGAAGCGGGTCTTCAACGATCATCGAACGGCGCAGCGGCACCGAGAACAGCACGCCCAGCAGGCCACCGAGGCCGGCGATGCCCAGCACCCACCAGTACTTGAAGTCCGGCCAGTAGCCCATGATCACCAGCGCCGGGATGGTGAAGATCACACCGGCGGCGATCGACGAACCGGCCGAGGCGCCGGTCTGCACGATGTTGTTTTCAAGGATGGAGCCACCGCCCAGCAGGCGCAGCACGCCCATGGAAATCACCGCGGCGGGAATGGCGGTGGCGATGGTCAGGCCTGCGAACAGACCGAGGTAGGCGTTTGCGGCCGACAGCACCACCGCCAGCACGATGGCCAGGGCCACTGCGCGGAAGGTGAGCTGCTTGGGCGCAGCGTCGTGGTTCATGGAAGCCCCTGCTGGCAAAAAATCCCTGCCACGCTAGCGTTCAGGGCAGATCAAGTCCAGCGTGCCAAAGGATGGGGGCGTGTGCTGCAGCGCAATGGGCCAGTACGTGGACAGGCAATCGACCGACCCGGCAAAGTCCGGCTGGGCGCAGAGCAAATGATATGTTATATCTTAATGCTACCTTGCTGTTACTGCATCGCATGCCCCCTTCCCCCTCCCCTCGCCTGGCCTCCATCGACCAGCTGCGCGGCACCGTGATGCTGTTGATGTTGCTGGACCACGTGCGCGAGACCTTCTTCCTGCAGCATCAGGTAAGCGACCCGATGGACGCATCGACGGTCTCCCCTGCGCTGTTCGCCTGCCGTCTGCTGGCCCACCTGTGCGCACCCGTGTTCGTCCTGTTGACCGGGCTGTCGGCCTGGCTGTACGGCCAGCGCCAGGCGGATCCGCGCCGGGCCACGGCCGCCTTCCTGCTCAAGCGCGGGCTGTTCCTGGTCGTGCTGGAACTGACCCTGGTGAACTTCGCCTGGACCTTCCAGCTGCCGCCGGAAACGCTGTACCTGCAGGTGATCTGGGCCATCGGGCTGAGCATGATCGCGCTGGCCGGCCTTCTGTGGCTGCCGCGCCTGGCCCTGCTGGTGCTGGCAGTCGCGGTGGTGGCCGGGCACAACCTGTTGGACGGCGTGCGAGTGGAAGGCCACGGTCTGCTGGCGATGCTGTGGAAAGTGCTGCACCAGCGCGACTGGATCGAGACCGGCGCGCTGCGCCTGCGCACTTCCTACCCGGTGCTGCCGTGGATCGGGGTAATCGCGCTGGGCTACCTGATGGGGCCGTGGTTCGCCCGCGACCGCGACCCCGCGCAACGCCAGCGCTGGCTGCTGTGCGCAGGCGTCGGCGCGCTGGCCCTGTTCGCCCTGCTGCGGTTCGCCAACCAGTACGGGGATGCACCGTGGCAGTACCAGACCAGCACGCTGCGCACCTGGATGAGCGTCTTCAACATCACCAAGTACCCGCCGTCTCTGCAGTTCCTGCTGTTGACGCTGGACGTGGGCCTGTTGCTGTTGCGACTGTACGAATGGCCGCCACTGGCGCGTGCGCTGCGCCCGCTGGCCGATGTCGGCGCCGCGCCGATGTTCTTCTACCTGCTGCACCTGTATGTGCTGAAGGGGCTGTACCTGGCCGCGCTGGCGATCTGGGGGCCGACACACGGTGATCTGTACGCACTGGATTCTGTGGCCGGCCTGCTGCTGGTGGCCTGTGCGCTGGCGGTGGTGCTGTACCCGCCGACGCGGGCGTTCGCGCGGTTCAAGGCGCGACGGCGCGATCTGGCGTGGTTGCGGTACCTGTGATCGCCCAGGCCAGTCCGGCAATCCACGCATGGCGTGGATCTACTGAAAGCGGATCGGGCCACAGGCCTATAATTCCGCGATGAATTCCACCGCTATCGCTTCCGACGATTTCCTGGGCCATCCCAAGGGCGTCTACGTCTGCTTCTTCACCGAAATGTGGGAGCGCTTCTCCTTCTATGGCATGAAGGCGCTGCTGCTGCTGTACCTGACCAAGTACCACCTGTTCGGCGACAAGGCCGGCCTGGACCTGCTCGGTGCCTATGGCGGCCTGGTGTACTGCATCCCGGTGTTCGGCGGCATGCTGGCCGACCGCTGGCTGGGCATGCGCCGGGCGGTGCTGTTCGGCGGCATCCTGCTAGTGCTCGGCCACCTCGGCATGGCCTTCGAAGGCCACGCCGCGTATCGCGTGAACGGCGAAGTGGTGCGCGACACCTCGGCACTGGCGGTGACCTACCTGTCGCTGGCGCTGATCATCATGGGCGTCGGCTTCCTCAAGCCGAACATCTCCACCATCGTCGGCAAGCTGTACGCCAAGGACGACCCGCGCCGCGATTCGGGCTTCTCGCTGTTCTACGCCGGCATCAACCTCGGCGCGCTGTTCTCTTCGCTGGTGTGCGGCTTCCTCGGCGAGGCCTATGGCTGGAAGTACGGTTTCGGTGCGGCCGGCATCGGCATGCTGGCCGGCCTGGCGATGTTCCTGTGGGGCCAGAAGTACCTGCAGGGCCACGCCGAGCCGCCACAGCCGGCCGCGCTGAAGCAGAAGGTGCTGGGCCTGCCGCGCGAATGGCTCATCTATCTGTGCGCGATGCTCGGTGTATTGCCGGTGGCTTGGCTGATGTGGGCGGCCGGCAACGGCGCGTTCGCGCTGGGCGGTGAAATCAGCCTGGCACTGATGCTGATGCTGGTGGTGCTGGGCGGCGTGCTGGTCTGGTTCGCCTGGTTCACCGGCAGCAAGTGCACGCCGGTGCAGCGCCAGCAGATGGTCGCGCTGATGGTGTTGATCTTCATGGCACTGGTGTTCTTCACGATGTACGAGCAGTCGTATGGCTCCTGGGTGACCTTCACCGACCGCCTGCTGACCAAGGACATCGTGCCCTCGCTGGTGATCACCGGCGGTACCCCGCTGCCGTGGTCGATCATCTCGCTGCTGCTGGCACCGCTGGGCTTCGTGGTCAGCGCGCGGCTGTCCGAGCGCCGTCCGGGCTCATCTGCGCCGCGAACGTTCTTCGCCGCCATCGTCGTGCTGATGCTGGTGCTGCTGGTGCGCGACTGCCTGGTGATTCCGCAGACCGCCGGCTCACTGACCTACCTCGGCGGCCTGTTCCTGGTGCTGCTGGCGCCGGCCTTCGCCGCACTGTGGACGTGGATGGACCGCCGCGGCTGGGAACCGGGCAAGCCGGTCAAATCGGCCTGGGGCCTGGTGATCGGCGCGCTGTCGTTCGTGCCGCTGGCATTGGCCGCACAGCAGGTCGGCGCCACCGGCGAGATGGCCAGCGTGTGGTGGCTGGTGCTGGCCTACTTCCTGCTGGCCAGCGGTGAGATGTGCCTGTCGCCGGTCGGCCTGTCGGCGGTGACCCAGCTGGCCGTGCCGCGGGTGATGAGCCTGATGATGGGCACTTGGTTCCTGGCCACCGCGTTCTCGGAAACGCTGGCGGCGCTGTTCGGCAAGCTGGCCGCGATCGAAGTGCCCGAAGGCGAATCGCTGGACATGGTGGCCGCGGCCGGTGCCTATGCGCACCTGTTCTGGCTGCTGATGTGGATCGGCCTGGGCTGTGCGCTGGCCGCCTTCATCGCCGCGCCGCTGCTGAAGAAGATGATGCACGGGGTCAAGTAAGCCCGATGCAGGCGAACTCCGGGGGCGGCGGATCGATCATCCGCCGCCCCCGGCTTGTTCAGGGCGCGCTGCTCTTCTCCGCAGGCGTGGCCTGCCCGGCCACCTGGCCGCCCAGGCTGCGCGAGAGGAAGGCCAGCAACCTGCTGTAGTACGCACGTTGGTTGGCAGGGGAATAGAAACCATGCCCTTCATTCTTGACGTACAGGGTTTCCACCGGCGTGCCGGCCTTCTTCAACGCAGCTTCCATGCGTTCGCTGTGCACGATCGGCGCACGTTGATCCTGGCCACCCGCGGCCAGGAATACCGGCACCCGCACCTGCGCGGCCAGATTCACCGGGGAACGCTCTGCCAGATCCTTGGGCGATCCCAGCCAGTTCCGCAGGTAGGCCAGGCCTGACTCATCGCTCTGGATGTCTCCGCGGGCGTACATCAACGGCAGGTCGTAGATGCCGACGTAGCCGGCCGCGCACTGGTACAGGCCCGGTTCGCGCACCGCCCCCATCATCGCCGCATAGGCACCGTAACTGGCGCCATAGATGCAGATGCGGTTCTTGTCGGCCACGCCCTGTTCGATCGCCCAGCGCGTGGCATCGGTGACGTCATCCTGCATCGACAGCCCCCATTGCTTTCGCGCGGCCTGCATGTGGGCCCGGCCATAGCCGGAAGAGCCGCGGAAATTCACCTGCAGTACCGCGTAACCTGCCGCCGCCAGCATCTGTGTCTCGGTGTCATAGGCGCCCTGGTCGGCAACACCGATCGGACCTCCGTGCGGCACCACCACCATCGGCAGCGCACGGGCCTCGCGGCCATGCGGGACGGTAAGGAAGCCATGCAGCGGACGCCCATCACGCGCCGTCAGGCTGATCGGACGCACCTCCGCCGCCAGCGCGGGGTCGATCCAGTCGCTGCGGCTGATCAGGTGCCGTGCACTCTTGCCAAGCGTGTCATAGAGATAGAAATCGCCCGGATTGCTGCCTGACCAGGTTTCCACCAGCACCGTCTTGCCATCGCGCGTGCTGGAGGTGATGTAGACCGCTCCGCCCAGGCCGGCTTCGAGGCTGCGGTACAGGCGAGCGTCGTCCGAGGCGTCATCGAAGAATGCCGTTCGCGGCGCACTGCCAAGGAACAGGGCCCCGACCGGCACGCGGCTGCCGGGGCGCCGGATGATGCGCGCCGGGTCGGCACTCCCATCGCGCAGCACGGTGCGTCGTTCATTGCTCTGGGGGTCCCAGCTGACAATGGCATCAGGTCCATCTGCCTGCTCGACCTGCAGGTACGCCAGGCGACCATCGGCCGAGAAGCCGAGCGGCGCCTCGATGCGCTTGCTCAGGGATTCATCATTGAGCAGGACCCAGTCGCTGTTGCTGCCCGTGCGGTAGTAGAGCTTCTGCGTGCCATCGGTAACGACAGCGCGTGCGAAACGCACCTCGCCCTGCTCATCGGTCGTGAAGTCCGCATCGGGAATGGGAGCGCGCGCCACGGCGTTGCGGCGACCGGTGATCACGTCCATGCGCTCGACCTGCGCATGCGAACTGCCGACCAGCGGGATCACCGTCACCAGCGCGTTGCGGTCATCGTCCTTGAGCTCATCACTGAGGTAGGCGGCCACCAGGCCTGCCGGCTTGACCTTGATGTTGGTGCCCAGGCTCTGGTCGGCAACCCGGTACCCCACCAGCAGCTCGCCGCCCTTGCCGTTGGCATTGATACCGAACAGTTCACCGGTCGGCGTCGGCCGGTCCAGCACGCCGAACTTCTGTGCCATGCCCACCAGCAGCCGCTCGTTGCTGACCCAGTCGAAGGTGTGCGCGTGATCGTTGCGGGGCGGGCGGAAGCTGCCGACCATCTTCATGTCGGCAATGCGGTAGATCGCCAATGCGGTTCCCGCCTCCAGCGGAACCGTCGCGGCGACGTACTCGCCCCCTGGTGAAATCTTGATGTCGGTAAACGACTCCTGCCGCAGATAGCGATCCAGGTCCAGCGTTGCGGCCGATGCCCCACCCACAACCGCGCCCAACAGTACAGCCAGCACAATCCTGCGCATCCTTCCCCCATGGAAAACCGGACACCCTGTCCGGATGCACGATTCTAGGCACGTGACCGTTTGCCGCGCCACATCGGCAGAAAAAACGACGGCACCGTTGCCGGTGCCGTCGTTACCACTACCTTGGAGAGAGAGTCAGGACGTGGGTTCGGGGGGCGTGCGCCGGGTCAGTGGACCCCGCGCACCGCCAACGTAAGGGCCAGGATGCTGAGGATCACGGCGATGGTGCCGTCGAGCACGCGCCAGGTACTGGGCTTGGTGAACAGCGGCGCCAGCAGGCGTGCGCCCAGGCCCTGCGCGGTCAGCCACAGGCAGCTGGCAGTCACCACACCGGCGGCGAAGGCCATGCGGGCGTTGCCGAAGTTCTCGGCGATCGAGCCGATCACCATCATGTCCAGCCAGAAGTGCGGGTTGATCAGCGAGAAGCCGACCGCAGCCATCAGCACCGCGCGGCGGCTGCCGTCGTCGCTGTCAGCCTCGCCCATGCCGCCGCCACCGGCAATCGCACGGCGTGCCGACTTCATGGCGTACCAGGCCAGGAACGCCACGCCCGTCCACAACACGGCGGTGGTCAGCCACGGCAGCGCCGAAGTGAGCGTGCGCAGGCCAGCCACGCTGGCAAAGATGAAGATCGCATCGATGGCCGCACAGGTGGCAACCACCGGCACGATGTGCTTGCGCAGGATGCCCTGGCGCAGAATGAAGGCGCTCTGGGCCCCGACCACGGCGAACAGGCCGATGCCGGTAGCTGCACCAGAGAACCAGGCACCGAGGCCGGTGCTGGCGGAGATGACCGAGAACATGGGATTCACTGCCTTTACTTGCTTGGGGGGACGGTGCCTCGCGAAGGCGGACAGCACCGGAACGAGCGCCATTGTCGCGCCGCAACATGAAAAAGACGAGCTAAACTTCCTAAATCAACATTAGCGGAACTTAATTCGATGCGTATCGACCATGCCCAGCTGCGCGCCCTCGCCGCAGTGATCCGCGAAGGCAGCTTCGACCGCGCCGCGCAGTCGCTGAATGTCACGCCCTCGGCCATCTCGCAGCGGGTCAAGGCACTGGAGGATCGGGTCGGTCGCCTGTTGGTCAAGCGCGGCACCCCGGCCACCGCCACCGCCGAGGGCCAGGTGCTGGTGCAGCTGGCCGAGCAGACCGCCCTGCTCGAGCACGATGCCCTGCACCGGATGGGCCTGGCCGACGAGGACCTGCCGCAGGCCAGCATTCCGGTGGCGGTGAACCACGACAGCCTGGAAACCTGGTTCCCGCAGGCCGCCTCGCAGTTCGCACAGAGCACCGGCACCACCCTGGACCTGCGCGTGGAGGACCAGGACCACACCGTCGAACTGCTGCGCCAGGGCACCGTGCTGGGCGCGGTGACCACCCTCGACGAGCCGGTGCAGGGCTGCCAGATCCACGCGCTGGGCAGCATCCGCTACGCCGCCACCTGTACCCCCGAATTCCGCGAACGCCATTTTGCCAAGGGCGTGACCGCGCAGGCGCTGGCGCAGGCGCCGGTGCTGGTGTTCAACCGCAAGGACGAAATGCAGTCGCGCTTTGCCCGGCGCATGGCCGGCGACGACCTGCCCAGCACCGCACCCACCTGGTGGATTCCCTCCACCCGCGCGTTCGTGCAGGCCAACCTGGGCGGCATGGGCTGGACCATGAACCCGCTGCCCCTGGTCAAGCGGCACCTGGACGCCGGCCGCCTGGTCTACGTACGCCAGCGCGCGTGGGAAGACGTGCCGCTGTACTGGCAGCACTGGAAGGGTGACGTCCAGACCATGGCCCTGCTGACCCGCGCGGTGCTGGACGCCTCCTCAGCGCTGGTGCGGCGCAAGCGCTGAGGCAGCCCTGCAAAAAAGGGGACGGAGGGGATTAAGTCGTTTAAGGCCCATACGACATTCTGGGCAAAGACGACTTAATCCCCTCCGTCCCCTTTTTGCTCCATCCAATCTCCACGAAGTCTCCACACCGGGTCGATGCGTGATGCGGATACTGGTCGGCCGATCACTGCAAGGATGCCCTGCATGCCTGTATTCGTCCGCGATGCGCGCCCCGAAGATGCCGCCGCCTGCATCGACCTGCGCGGGCGCACCCGCGAGAACGCCTTCAGTGCCGCGCAGTTGGCGGAGCTGGGCATCACGCCGGAAAGCTGGGCGGCCGGCATCGCCCAAGGCGATTCGATCGGCCGCGTCGCCTGGGAAGGGGAGCGCATGGCCGGTTACTGCTTCGCCGACCGCGACACCGGCGAAGTGCTGGTGCTGGCCCTGCTGCCGGACTACGAAGGCCGTGGCGTCGGTCGGCAGCTGCTGCAGGAAGTGGTCAGCCTGACCCGCGATGCGGGCCATACCCGGCTGTTCCTGGCGTGCTCGGCCGACCCGCGTTCGCGCTCGCATGGCTTCTACCGGCGCCTGGGCTGGCGCCCGACCGGTGAGATCGATGAGGCCGGTGACGAGATTCTGGAGCTGGTCTGATTAAGGGCGTCGCCAGGCATGGCCTGGCGCTACTGGGGCTACGATCGCCAGGCTTGGGCCCGCCGCTCACGTGACGGGGCCGCGAAACGTCGAATGCTGCGTTGCATCAAAAACGGACCGGATCCGGTTAGAATCGCGGATGGATGGCGCAAGGCGTTGTTTCTTCACGCCCTTTCCCTGCCCCACGCGCATCCTGACCCCTTCCCCTCCGCCAACGATCCCGCCCCCATGAAGAAATTTGGCAAGGCCCTGCTCGCCCTGCTCGTGCTGCTGTTGCTGGCCGCCGCGCTGTTCCTGTACTGGCCGCTGACCCAGCGCTCGGTGCCCGCCGCCAGCAACGACAAGCCCGTCGACGTTGTGCTGGTCGGCGCCGGCATCATGAGCATCACCCTGGCCACCTACCTGCAGGAACTGCAGCCGGACTGGAACATCCAGGTCTACGAACGCCTCGACGGCGTCGCCGGTGAAAGCTCCGACGGCTGGAACAACGCCGGCACGGGCCACTCGGCCTTCGCCGAACTGAACTACACCCCCGAACTGCCCGACGGCAGCATCGAGACCAAGCGCGCGGTCGGCATCGCCGAATCGTTCGAGGTCTCGCGCCAGTTCTGGTCGCACCAGGTGAAGGAAGGCCGCCTGAGCCAGCCCAGCGACTTCATCAACCCGACCCCGCACATGAGCTTCGTCTGGGGCGATGACAACATCGCCTACCTGCACAAGCGCCAGCAGGCCCTGGTGAAGAACCCGCTGTTCTACGGCATGCAGTACTCCGAGGATCCGGCACAGATCAAGCAGTGGGCACCGCTGCTGATGGAAGGCCGTGACCCGAAGCAGAAGGTCGCCGCGACCTGGATGCCGCTGGGCACCGACGTCAACTTCGGTGTGATCACCCGCCAGCTGACCACCGGCCTGCAGCGCAGCCCGAACTTCAACCTGCACCTCAACCACGAAGTGAGCGCACTGCGGCAGAACGCTGACAAGAGCTGGAACGTGACGGTGAAGGACCTCAAGGCCGGAACCGAGTCCACCACCCACGCCCGCTTCGTGTTCATCGGTGCCGGTGGCGCCGCGCTGAAGCTGCTGCAGATGTCCGGCATTCCGGAATCGAAGGACTACGCCGGCTTCCCGGTCGGTGGCCAGTTCCTCGCCTTCCAGGGCCAGGACGTGACCTCGCGCCACGGTGTGAAGGCCTACGGCATGGCCGAAACCGGTTCGCCGCCGATGTCGGTGCCGCACCTGGATGCGCGCAAGCTGGACGGCAAGCCGGTGGTCCTGTTCGGGCCGTTCGCGCTGTACAGCACCAAGTTCCTCAAGCACGGCTCGTGGTGGGACCTGTACTCCTCGGTCACCCACAACAACGTTGGCCCGATGCTGGAAGTGGGCAAGGACAACCTGGACCTGGTGCAGTACCTGATGGCCCAGGCACGCCTGAACGATGCCGATCGCCAGGCCGAACTGGTCAAGTACTTCCCCAATGCCAAGCCGGGCGACTGGAAGCTGGTCACCGCCGGCCAGCGCGTGCAGATCATCAAGCGTGATCCGCTGAAGGGCCCGGTGCTGCAGTTCGGTACCGAGATCGTGACCGACAAGGACCACACCATCGCCGCCCTGCTCGGTGCCTCGCCGGGTGCATCGACCTCGCCGCCGATCATGCTGGACCTGATGGCCAAGGCCTTCCCGGACCAGATGAAGGCCGGCTGGGAAACCCGCCTGCGCGAGATCGTGCCGTCGTACGGGCGCAAGCTCAACGACAACGCCGCGCTGGTCAACGAGATCCGCACGCTGACCAGCCAGACCCTGCGCCTGCCGTACCTGGAGGTGCCGGTGGACGCCAATGCGGCGGCTCCGGCCCCGGCGGTAGTGCCGGCAGCCGTTCCGGCACCAGCCAAGGAAAAGCGCAACGCCAACGAGGAACTGCAGGCGCTGTAAGCCTGGCAGATTCCCTGCAGCAGACACGGACGGCCACCTTCGGGTGGCCGTTCGCGTTTGGGCCGCTCCCTGCTGCAGAAAGCGATGCCCGGCGCCGGGAATCCTATGCACAATGACGCGAATTGTAATGTTGTTGAGAATTATTTACATTTGCGCCCTGTGCAGTGACCGCGCCCCTCCCAGATGGACCTGATGTGCCCGAAGCCGCCGCCCCGGGTGCTGGACGACTGTTGCCGCCCCCTTCCCGTCTCCGAGCTTCGAACCCACCATGTCCCTGACGTTCCGTAACCGCCTGCCCCGCCGTGCGCTGCTGCCGGCTGCCCTGCTCTCTTCGCTCGCGCTGGTCGCGTCTCCTGCGTTCGCCGAGGCCGCCGCCGATGCATCCGATGCCAAGACCCTGGACCGGGTCAGCGTCCGTGCCGAGCAGTCCGCTCCGCCATCCAGCACCACCCGCCTGCCGATCACACTGCAGGAAACCCCGCAGTCGGCCACTGCGATCAGCCTGAAGCGCCTGCAGGACGAATCGCTGTTCAGCATCAACGACGTGATGCGCAACGTCACCGGCGTCAGCGTGTCCTTCTATGACACCCAGCGCCCGCTGTACTACGCGCGCGGCTTCGCCATCACTGACTTCCAGGTCGACGGCATCCCGACCTACAGCGGTTCGACCAACCAGGAATACGACACCGCCTTCTACGACCGCATCGAAGTGATCCGCGGTGCCAACGGCCTGCTCAGCGGCGCCGGCGTGCCGTCGGCCACCGTCAACCTGCTGCGCAAGCGGCCGGGCAAGGAGTTCGATGCCTCGTTCGCGATCAGCGCCGGCAGCTGGGACTATCGGCGCATGGAGGCGGACGTGACCGCGCCACTGACCGATGACGGCCGTTTCCGCAGCCGCATGGTCGCCGCCTATACCGATCGTGGCCTGTATTACGACCGCTACGACGAGAACAAGATGGCCGGCATGGCGGTGCTGGAAGGCGACGTCACCGACAGCACGACGATCACGCTCGGTTACCAGAGCCAGGACAACAATCCGACCGGCTCGACCTGGGGCACCGTGCCGTTCTTCGACAACCAGGGCAATTTCGCGCACCTGCCGCGCTCGACCAACCTGTCGCCGAAGTGGAGCTATTGGAAGCGCGAGAGCAACACTGCCTTCGCCAACCTGGAACAGCGCTTCGGCGACAACTGGCTGCTGAAGATCAACACCGCCTACACCCGCGGCAACGTGCAGAATGTGCGCCTGTACGGCACTGGCGAGCCGGACCCGGTGACCGGCTCGGGCATCTTCCTGCGTGCGGCCGCCGGTGATTCGAAGGACACCCGGCGCAACGTCGATGCCTACCTGACCGGCAGCTTCGATCTGTTCGGCCGCGACCACGACCTCACCGTGGGGGCGCAATGGTCGGACCTGGAAGGCACGACAAATACCCTGGCACTGAACTTCCCGGCCGACTGGGCAACGTGTGTCAGCGCCACGGGTGCACGCGAACGCTGCTACTACATTCCCAACGTGTACAGCTGGAACGGCGATATCTCCGAGGTCACCTACCGCCGTACCGGCGCGCGCCGCGTGGCCAAGACCACACAGAGTGGCGTCTATCTGGCCACCCGCCTGCGCCTGGCCGATCCGCTGTCGCTGATTGCCGGCGCACGCCTGAGCCGCTGGGAAACCCTCAGCCGCTCCTACAACGCAGCAGGCGCCTACACCGGCACCAGCGGTGCATACAAGGTGAGTGATGAAGTCACCCCGTACGTGGGCCTGGTCTACGACATCACGCCGAACGTCTCGGCGTACGCCAGCTACACCGAGATCTTCAACCCGCAGAACTTCAAGGACCGCAACGAGAACCTGCTGGCGCCAGTACAGGGCTCGAACCTGGAAGCGGGCATCAAGACGCAGTGGTTCGATGGCCGCCTGACCGCCAATGCCGCCGTGTTCGAAGCCAAGCAGGACAACTACGCGGTGCGTGACATGGGCGTGCCGGAGGGTTCGCTGAGCGATGGCACCTCCGCCTACGTCGGCGTCAACGGCACCAAGGCGCGCGGTTGGGAGATGGACGTCAATGGCGAGATCCTGCCGGGCTGGACGGTCAATGCCGGCTACACCCACGTCAAGGTCACCCGCGCCGCCACCGATCTGCTGTACGCCAACCCGCCGAAGGATCTGTTGCAGCTCAACACCCAGCTGCAGCTGCGCGGTGCGCTGGAACGCCTGAGCGTTGGCGGTGGCGTGCAGTGGCAGAGCAAGGTGCAGGGCTACAACATCGCCTACCCGCTGGGCGGCACGGTGACGGTGAACCAGCCGGCCTACATGCTGGTGCAGTTCAACGCCAACTACCGCATCAGCGACAACTGGACGGCAACGCTGAGCGTGCGCAACGCACTGGACAAGACCTACTGGGCGAATCTGGACTACAACAACTACGGCGAACCGCGCTTCGTGTCGGCCAGCCTGCGCTGGAAGTTCTGAGCCACCAGAAACGGTAGTGCCGGCCGCTGGCCGGCTCCAAGCGATGCATCGATGACGCGGAGCCGGCCAGCGGCCGGCACTACCCCGATCGATGCGGGTCATCCTCCATTTCAATCTGAATGAGCCCGCCTTCGCGCGGGCCCTTCTTTTTGCTGCAGTGCGGGTTGCATGCCCGACTGTAATTATGCCGTAATTACATCGACACCAATCGGAAGCCGGTCGATGAACCCGAGCTGGGATACGTTGGAACGCAGCCGCCAGGCCCGCCTGGAACGTGCCGCGCCGTGGGCCCGGGGACGTGAGGTGGCCGCCACCGACGTGGGCGAACTGCTGCATGCGCTGCTGGAGCCCGGCGACAAGGTCTGCCTGGAGGGCAACAACCAGAAACAGGCCGATTTCCTCGCCCAGGCCCTGGCCGACCTTGACCCGGCCCGGGTGCACGACCTGCACATGGTGCAGTCGGTGCTGTCTCTGCCGTCGCACCTGGATGTATTCGAGCGTGGCATCGCCTCGAAGCTGGACTTCTCGTTCTCCGGCCCGCAATCGGTGCGGCTGGCCAACCTGGTGGCCGAAGGGCGCATCCAGATCGGTGCCATCCACACCTACCTCGAACTGTTCGGCCGCTACTTCATCGACCTGACCCCACGCGTGGCGCTGGTCGCCGCGCAGGCCGCCGATCGCCACGGCAATCTCTACACCGGCCCGAACACCGAAGACACCCCGGTCATCGTCGAGGCCACCGCGTTCGGTGGCGGCATCGTCATCGCCCAGGTCAACGAGATCGTCAACACCCTCCCCCGCGTCGACATCCCTGCTGACTGGGTCAACTTCGTGGTGCAGGCGCCGAAGCCGAACCACATCGAGCCGCTGTTCACCCGCGACCCGGCGCAGATCTCCGAGATCCAGGTGCTGATGGCGATGATGGCGATCAAGGGCATCTACGCCGAGTACGGCGTGAACCGCCTCAACCATGGCATCGGCTTCGACACCGCGGCCATCGAGCTGCTGCTGCCGACCTACGCCGAATCGCTCGGGCTGAAGGGAAAGATCTGCCAGCACTGGGCGCTCAATCCACACCCCGCACTGATTCCGGCGATCGAATCGGGCTTCGTCAAATCGGTGCATTCGTTCGGTTCCGAACTGGGCATGGAGAAGTACATCGCCGCACGCAGCGATGTGTTCTTCACCGGTGCCGATGGCTCGATGCGCTCCAACCGCGCGTTCTCTCAGACCGCCGGCCTGTATGCGTGTGACATGTTCATCGGTTCCACCCTGCAGATCGACCTGCAGGGCAACAGCTCCACCGCCACGCGCGACCGCATCGCCGGCTTCGGTGGCGCACCGAACATGGGCTCCGATGCACGTGGCCGCCGCCATGCCAGCGAGGCCTGGGTCAAGGCCGGCCAGCAGGCCGCACGCCCCGGTGAGATGCCGCGTGGCCGCAAGTTGGTGGTGCAGATGGTGGAAACCTTCCGCGAACACATGGCACCGGCCTTCGTCGATCGGCTGGACGCCTGGGAGCTGGCCGAGCGCGCGGACATGCCGCTGCCACCGGTGATGATCTATGGCGACGACGTCAGCCATGTACTGACCGAAGAAGGCATCGCCAACCTGCTGCTGTGCCGCACCCCTGAAGAGCGCGAACAGGCGATCCGCGGCGTGTCCGGCTATACCGCCGTGGGCATGGGGCGCGACCGCGCGATGGTGGAGAACCTGCGCGACCGCGGCGTGATCCGCCGTCCCGATGACCTCGGCATCTCCGTGCGCGATGCCAGCCGTGACCTGCTTGCGGCGCGTTCGGTGAAGGACCTGGTGCGCTGGTCCGGCGGCCTGTACGACCCGCCCAAGCGCTTCCGCAACTGGTAAGGGGCTGAGCATGGAAACCCTCGACTATCGATTCGAAGGACACACGGCGGTGCAGTTTCCGCGCGATGCAGTGCTGGTCGGCGTACTGGCCTCGGGCAACCTGGAAATCCTGCTGGAACCGGCCGCACTGGACGGCGCGATGACGGTGCGCATCATCACCGCCGCGCAGGGCTTTGGCCGCGTCTGGGAGGCGGTGATCGGTGATTTCGCACAGCGCCATCCACTGCGCGATGTACGCGTCTCGATCAACGATGCCGGTGCGACCCCGGCGGTGGTCAGCCTGCGCCTGGACCAGGCAGTGGAAACCCTGCTTGCTGGAGATCCACGATGAGCCGGACGCAGCGCCACAGTTACTACGAAGCCGATGCACGCGAGCGCATCGCCGGCCTGGCCGACGCCGGCTCGTTCCGTGAATTCCTCGGCCCGGCGCGGCGGATGATCAGCCCGCACCTGGCACAGCTCGACCAGCCCGCGGCGTTCGACGACGGCATCGTTGTCGGCGAAGCCACACTGCGCGGCCGACGCGTGCTGCTGGCCGCACAGCAGGGTGAATTCATGGGCGGCGGCGTGGGCGAGGTGCACGGCGCCAAGTTGACCGGGCTGCTGCACCGTGCAGCGGAAACCCGACCTGACGGAGTGCTGCTGCTGCTCGATACCGGTGGCGTGCGCCTGCACGAAGCCAATGCAGGGCTCATCGCCATTTCCGAGATCATGCGCGCCACGCTGGATGCGCGCGCTGCAGGCGTGCCGGTGGTGGCGCTGATCGGCAGCGGCAACGGCGCATTCGGTGGCATGGGCATCGTCGCCCGCTGCTGCAGCACGGTGGTCATGTCCGAGGAAGGCCGGCTGTCACTGTCCGGGCCGGAAGTAATCGAGACCGTGCGTGGTGTGGAGGAATTCGATTCCCGCGATCGCGCGCTGGTCTGGCGCGTAACGGGAGGCAAGCACCGCTACCTGATCGACCAGGCACAGGTGCTGGTGCCCGATGCCATCGAGGCGTTCGCGCAGGCTGCCAGCAATGCGCTGCAGCCCGATACCAGCAGCACCGATCCAGATACTGCACTGGCCGCGCTGCAGGAACGCCATGCGGCACTGAAGGCGCGCGTGCAGGCCTGGGGCGATTGCCGCGATGGCCTGGAGATCTGGGCGCGGCTGGGTATCACTGCCCCCGAGCGACTGCCGCTGCTCGACACCGATGCGTTCCTCGCCGCCACCGCCGATCGGAGCCTGCCATGAGCCTTCCGCTGCACGCGCTGCTCGACGCCCTGTTCCCGCGTGGCCACGCCATTGCCGTGGAGGACTCGGTACTGACCGGTACTGCCACCACCGACGACGGCGAGGTGACCGTGATCGGTACCGCCGACAAACTCGAGGTGGGCGTGGACCACGCACTGTCACTGGCCGACACCGTGCTGGCCAGTACCGCCGCGCATCCACAGCGTCCGATCGTGATGCTGGTCGACACCGCCGGCCAACGCCTGGCACGCCGTGACGAACTGCTCGGCATCAACGGTTACTTCGCGCACCTGGCGCAGACGCTGGATCTGGCACGCCGACGCGGTGCGCGGCTGGTGACCCTGGTCTACGGTGAGTCGGTCAGTGGTGGCTTCCTCTCGTTCGGGCTGATGGCCGACCACATCCATGCCCTGCCCGACGCCCAAGTGCGCGTGATGGACCTGCGCGCGATGGCGCGGGTGACCAAGCAACCGCTGGAGAAACTGCAGGCACTCAGCCAGACCTCGCCGGTGTTCGCGCCGGGCGTGGAGAACTACGTGGCGATGGGTGCGGTGGAATCGCTGTGGGAGGGCGATCTTGCCCAGCACCTGCTGCAGGCGCTGCGCACGCCCGCCGAAGGCGACCTGCGTGCCGCACGCGGCGCACAGCGCGGCGGTCGTGCCCTGGCGGCAGGGGTTTCGACTGCGGTGGCCCACGGCGATGCCTGAGCGGCCCGCCCGCCACACGCTGGCCTGGCTGTCGGCCGATGCCGACTGGCGGGCTGACGTGACTGCACAGGAACCACGCCTGGCAGCGTGGTTCGCGCAGGGCCTGCCGGCCATGGTGGCGCGCTGTGCGGCGGACGACCCCGACCCTCGGCTGCGCCTGGGGGTACCGCTACCGCCAAGCGAAGGCAAGCAACGGCTGGCGCTGCGCGTGGCCCTGCAGGACGTCCAGCAGCTGCAGCCTCCCCCTGCCTTGGATCACGTTCTCGCCGGCGGCGTTCCGGCGGATTGGCAGGCGGCGTTGCAGGCAATGCTGCGGCTTGCACCAGCCCGCGTATTCGGCGCCTTCGCATGGCAGCACCTCAGCGGACTGCCCTATGTGCACCCGCGCTCGGACATCGACCTGCTGTGGCAGGTGGATGACGCGCGCGAGGCCGACCTGCTGGTCGAACGCCTGCAGCACTGGGAAAGCGCCTACGGTCATCGCGTAGATGGCGAACTGTGCCTGGTGGATGGTGGCGCGGTGAACTGGCGCGAATACGCCGGTCGCAGCCGCGAAGTACTGGTCAAACGCATTGATGGTGCCGCTCTGGAACTGCGCGAGGCCTTGTTCAACGCCACTGGAGTTGTCGCATGAACGCCGTCGTGAAGCGCGTCGCCCGGTCCACCCCGGCGGTGGACAGCGCGCGCCTGGGGCGCCTTGCCATCGCCAGCCTGCACGCCGAACTGGCCCTTGCCCCCAAACCGGGACTGGTTACACCGTTCGATCGCGGCAGCCACCACGACATGGATGCCGGCACGTTCCTGCGCAGCCTGTTCGCGTTGCGCCACTATTTCATCGCCGTGGCCGACGCCGGTGCCAGCGCGGCGCCGTTCCAGACGCTGCGCCGGCATGGCATCGCCGCCGAGATATCGATGCTGCACGCCACTGCGGGCATCAACACCCATCGCGGTGCGATCTTCAGCCTTGGCCTGCTGGTGGCCGCGTCCGCTGCCTGCTGGGGCCGCGCGGGCCGTGTCGCCGCAGCCGAGCAGGTCTGCCAGGAAGTGCGCCGTTGGGCGCCCGAGCTCGCCGACGCGCCTCTGGATGCGAACAGCCCTGGCCAGCGCGCGCGTGCACGACACGGCGTGCAAGGTGTGCGCGAACAAGCGGCCGCCGGCTACCCGCTGCTGCGCGAAGTGGCACTGCCTGCCCTGCGCCACGCACTGGCCAGCGGCCTGCCACGCGAGGCCGCGATGTGCCAGACCCTGATGCAGCTGATCGCGTGCGTGGATGACCTCAACCTGCTGCACCGCGGCGGCGCCGACGGCCTGCGCTGGGCCCAGCGGCAGGCACGCACCTTCCTGGACGCCGGTGGCACCTTCGCGCCGGACTGGCAGGTACATCTGCGTCGCATCGGTGACGGCTTCGTCATGCGCCGGCTGAGCCCGGGCGGCAGCGCAGACCTGTTGGCCTGCAGCGTGTTCCTGCTGCAGCAGGAGCAGGCATGAGCCTGGCCCTGCTCTGCCCTGGCCAAGGCGCGCAGCACGCGGCGATGTTCGATCGCGTGCGCGATCTTCCGGCCGCACGCCACACCCTCGATGTGGCCAGCACGGTGCTCGGCCGCGATGTATTCGCCGCTGCGGCGGCCGACGACCGCTTCGACAATGTGCGGGCGCAACCACTGCTGTGCGCAGCAAGCCTGGCGCATTGGCAGGGCCTGCGCGAGGTATTGCCAACCCCGGCGGTGATCGCGGGTTACAGCATCGGCGAGCTGGCCGCACATGCCATCGCCGGCGGCGTCGATGCGGCCACCTGCCTTGCCCTGGCTGCGCAGCGCGCGCTGTTGATGGACAGTGCCAGCCCCGCCGATGCAGGCCTGCAGGCAGTGCTTGGCCTGGAACGCCATGTACTGCAGCCGCTGTGCGATCTGCACGGAGCGCACGTGGCCATCGCCAACGGGCAGGACCATTTCATCGTGGGCGGCACGCACGCCTCATTGCAGCGGCTGGCCGATGCCGCGCGGCCGCAGGGTGCTGACATCCGTCCACTGCCGGTGCACGTGCCTGCACACACACCGTTGCTGGCAGCGGCGGTCGCACCGTTCGCTGCCGCACTGGACGCCTCGCCACTGCAGGTCCCACGCCTGCCGCTGCTGGCCGGCATCGATGCGCGACCGGTGCGGGACCGCGCAACGGCAGTCCACACGCTGTCGGCGCAGCTCGCGCAGACCATCGAATGGGCGCAGGTGATGCGCCAGGCCTTCGAGCGTGGTGCGCGGGTGTTCCTGCAGCTGGGCCCGGGCAACGCATTGGCACGCATGGTCGCGCCGGCCTATCCGTGCTGCGAGGTGCGCGCGGTGGAAGAGTTCCAGAGCCTTGAAGGCGCGGCGGCATGGGTTCGCAGTGCGCTGGAGCGGCTGCAGTAACGGGTTCGAGCAGTACGTATCACGCAACACGCAGTACGTCGCCTTACCCCGGGATGGCGGGTCTCCATCCGCGCTGTACGTGAGTCACGTGTCTGGGAGGGCGCATGAGTCCACAAATCGCAACGATCATCGGTCTGGTGATCATGTTCATCGTTGCCACCGCGATGCCGATCAACATGGGCGCCGTCGCCTTCGCGCTGGCCTTCATCATCGGTGGACTGTGGGTCGACATGGGCGGCAAGCAGGTCCTGGCCGGCTTTCCCGGCGATCTGTTCCTGACCCTGGTCGGCATCACCTATCTGTTCGCCATCGCGCAGAAGAACGGTACCATCGACCTGCTGGTGCACTGGGCAGTGAAAGCCGTTCGCGGCCATATCGTGGCCATTCCGTGGGTAATGTTCGTGATCACCGCGGTCCTCACTGCGTTCGGTGCACTGGGCCCGGCGGCGGTCGCGATCATCGGCCCGGTCGCGCTGCGCTTTGCCAAGCAGTACAACATCAATCCACTGATGATGGGCCTGCTGGTCATCCATGGTGCGCAGGCGGGCGGCTTCTCGCCGATCAGCGTGTACGGCAGCATCACCAATGGCGTGGTGCAGAAAGCCGGGCTGGAAGTGACCGAGATGGCGGTGTTCCTGACCAGTCTGGGCTTCAACTTCATGATGGCGACGATCTGCTTCTTCGCCTTTGGTGGCATCGCCCTGCTGCGCCGTGGCTCGATCACCGCAGCAGGAACACTCGGCAATGCCGAGCTGGCGATGGCCGGTGGCCCGCAGGCGTCGTCGCGCCAGTTCGCGATCGAAGGTCATGGCGCGCTGGTCGCGGCAGGCGGCGGCACGCTCAGCAATGATCCGGTGGCACTGGATGCGGTGAACCTGACCCGCGAGCGGTTGTTCACCCTGATCGGCCTGCTCGGCCTGGGCGTGGCCGCGCTGATCTACAACCTCAACGTCGGCCTGGTCTCGATCACCGTGGCGGTGGCGCTGGCGCTGCTGTCGCCACAAAGCCAGAAGGGTGCGGTCGATGGCATCAGCTGGTCCACCGTGCTGCTGATCTGCGGCGTGGTGACCTACATCGGCGTGCTGGAACATGCCGGCGCGGTGGACTTCATCGGCAACGGTGTGTCCGACATCGGCATCCCGCTGCTCGGTGCGCTGCTGGTCTGCTACGTCGGCGGCATCGTCTCCGCATTCGCTTCGTCGGCAGCGGTACTCGGCGCGACGATCCCATTGGCGGTGCCGTTCCTGATGCAGGGCCACCTCAGCGCCGCCGGCGTGATCTGCGCGCTGGCGGTGTCATCCACCATCGTCGATGTCAGCCCGTTCTCGACCAATGGCGCACTGGTGGTGGCCTCGGCAGCGAAGGAAGAGCGCGAGACCCTGTTCCGCCGCTTCCTGGTCTACAGCGGACTGGTGGTGGCGCTAGGGCCGCTGCTGGCCTGGCTGGTATTCGTGGTGCCGGGCTGGATGTAATCACCCAACGGTAGTGCCGACCGCTGGCCGGCAATCTCATGAAGCCATCCAGCGATCATGGGTTGCCGGCCAGCGGCCGGCACTACCTGGCGGTACACTTCCTCCATGGCTATTGCCCCTGCCCCACGTTCACCGAAGAAGCGCGCGCCTCTGTATGAAGAGGTGGCCGAACACGTGCGCGAGCGCATCTACGATTACCGGCTGCCGCCGGGCGAGTGGATCGACGAGCCCGCGCTGTGCGAGGAACTGGGCATCAGCCGCACGCCGCTGCGCGAGGCGCTGAAGCTGCTGGCCGCCGAAGGCCTGGTGCAGATCGATGCGGGTCGTGGCAGCCGGGTCACCCGGTTGACGCTGGAAGACCTCAACCAGCTGTTCCCGGTGATGGCGATGCTGGAAGGCCGCTGCGCGCACGAGGCGGTCAGGCACATCGACGATGCCGGCGTTCAGCAGCTGGAAGAACTGCATGCAGCGATGGAAACCGCAGCAGCCGAGGGCAACATCGCCGAGTATTACCGCAACAACTACCTGATCCACGAAACCGTACAGCACTACGCGGGCAATCCGTGGCTGATCCGTATCACCCACGACCTGCATCGCATCCTGAAGATGCATCGTGGCCGCCAGTTGCTGACCCCGGGCCGCACCGCGCAGTCGCTGGCCGAACACCGCGAGCTGATGGAATGCTTCCGCCGCCGCGACGCGCAGGCTGCCGAACGCACCATGGAACGCCATCTGCTGAGCCAGGGCCAGGCACTGGCCGCCTATGTGGCGGCAGGCGGGCTGCTGAACGTACCGGCGCCGTT
>NZ_JAOECR010000062.1:0-22541 GCF_029836955.1 Stenotrophomonas sp. GD04054
CCATGGGGGCTCGATGGCGCCATCCATGGCGCCAACGGTCCTGGATCGGCTGGCCTGCAGCCTCTCGACACATTGCGGGTGGCGGACGCAGGTCTGCGCGTCGGGATTGAATTGGCTGCGGAGGAGCGAGGCTGTTCGTGCCGCCGTCGCGGGAAATCGTCTGGAGGGGGTGGCCCGCCCCCTCCCACGCAGGAACAGGAAGGCGCTACTGCGACCAGGCCGACCGATGCCAATGCAATCCCCGGAAAACAGAAAAGCCCGCACGAGGCGGGCTTTTTCGGTTCCTGCTGCGGCGACTGGCGCTCCCTAGGGGACTCGAACCCCTGTTTTAGCCTTGAGAGGGCCACGTCCTAACCACTAGACGAAGGGAGCGTAACTGTGTCGCTGCCGAGGCAGGAGCGCTAGTATATGCACCTCGATGCCATTGGGCAATCCCGAAACTTCAACCGGAAGCGCCAACATCATTTCCTCTGCTACATCACCGTTCAGCCTGCGCGTCATCCCGCGCGACCAGCACACGATCTCCCGCAAGGACATCAGCCCGAACGCCCTGCGCGTGCTTTATCGCCTGCGCGATGCCGGCTTCGGCGCCTACCTTGTCGGCGGCGCGGTGCGCGATCTGCTGGTCAATGGCCAACCCAAGGATTTCGACGTGGCCACCGACGCCACGCCCGAGCAGGTCAAGCAGTTGTTCCGCAACTGCCGCCTGATCGGTCGCCGGTTCCGCCTCGCCCACGTCGTGTTCGGCCGCGAGATCATCGAAGTCGCCACCTTCCGTGCCAACAGCGATGACGGCAGCGGCGACCGCGAGATGGAAAACGGCATGCTCGTGCGCGACAACGTGTACGGCACCATCGAAGACGACGCCATCCGCCGCGACTTCACCTGCAACGCCCTGTACTACGCCATCGAGGACTTCTCGGTGCGTGATTACACCGGCGGCTTCGAGGACGTCCAGGCGCGCCTGATGAAGCTGATCGGCGACCCCGAGCAGCGTTATCGCGAAGATCCGGTGCGCATGCTGCGTGCGGTGCGCCTGGCGGCCAAACTCGGCTTCCAGATCGAAGAGGGCACCGCCGCGCCGATCCCGCACCTGGCCGGCCTGCTCAACGAAGCCGCACCGGCGCGCCTGTTCGAAGAAGTGCTCAAGCTGTTCCTGTCCGGGCACGGCGTGGCCAGCTTCGAAGGCCTCGAACGTTACGGCCTGCTGGACGTGCTGTTCCCGGAGAGCGCCAAGGCGCTGAAGTCCAACCGCACCGGCGCGCTGCGCCGCATGCTGGTGGAGGGCCTGGCCAACACCGATGCCCGCGTGGCCAACGATGAACCAGTCTCGCCCGCGTTCCTGTTTGCGCTGCTGCTGTGGCCGGCGTTCTGCCGCGCCCAGGCAACCCTGCTCAAGCAGGGCGTGGCACCGGAAGAGGCGCAGCGCCGTGCCGCCGATCGCGTCACGGTGCAGCAGCTGAGCACCATCGCGCTGCCGCGCCGCTTCTCGCTGCCGATGCAGGAAATCTGGCTGCTGCAGTCGCGCTTCAGCTCGCGCCAGCGCAAGCGCGTGTTCCGTACCCTGACCCATCCGCGCTTCCGCGCTGCGTTCGACTTCCTCAGCCTGCGCCAGGTGGCCTCGGCCGAGCACGTCGCCGATGTCGAGTTCTGGCGTGAGGCGCAGGCGCAGTCCGGTCGCGAGCTGGAATCGTCGCTGGACGTGATGCACAGCGAAGAGGGGGATGACGAGAGCGGGGCACCGCGCAAGCGCCGCCGTCGCCGCCGTCGTCCGGGTGCCCCGGCCGGTGCGGCTGGCGAGTAAACGATGACCCTTGCCTGGATCGGCCTCGGCGCCAACCTTGGCGACGCGGCCGTCACCGTCGGCGCGGCGATTGCCGCGCTCGACGGCCTGCCCGATACCCGCCTGCGCCAAGCCTCAAGGCTGTACGCCACGCCGGCCTGGGGCAATGAAGACCAGCCGCCGTTCGTCAATGCGGTGGCTGCGGTCGAGACCACGCTGCCCGCCGATACGCTGCTGCAGGCGATGCTGGCGCTGGAGCAGCGTTTTGGTCGCGTACGCGATCCGGCGGTGCACTGGGGCCCGCGCGCGCTGGACCTGGACCTGCTGCTGTATGGCGCGCAGGTGCTCGACCAGCCTGGTCTGCAGGTGCCGCATCCTTACCTGCACGAGCGTGCCTTCGTGTTGGTGCCGCTGGCCGAAATCGCGCCGGATCTGGCCATTCCCGGCCATGGCCGCGTGCGGGATGCAGTGATGCGGGTGGATGCCTGCGGGATTGCGCCGATAGGGTGATAATGCCCGGGTTATCTCCCCCGGTTATCAGCACATGAGCACCCACGCAGACAGCAAGCCCTGGACCGTTCCCGCCCTGGCCGAGGCCAAGCGCAATGGCCAGAAGCTGGTCATGTTGACCGCCTACGACGCCGGCTTCGCCCGCACTTTCGATGCCAACGGCGTCGACCTGATCCTGATCGGCGATTCGCTGGGCATGGTCGTGCAGGGCCATGATTCGACCTTGCCGGTGACCGTGGCCGACATGGTCTACCACACCCGCGCCGTGGCCCGCGTGCTGCAGCGTGCGTTGCTGGTGGCCGACCTGCCGTTCGGCGCCGATGCCACCCCGGAGCGCGCGCTGGATGCCTCGTTGCAGCTGCTGCAGGCCGGCGCCGAGATGGTCAAGATCGAAGGTGCCGGCTTCAAGGTCGACATCATCCGCTACCTGGTGGAGCGCGAGATTCCGGTCTGCGCGCATCTGGGCCTGACCCCGCAGTCGGTGCTGCGACTGGGCGGCTTCAAGATCCAGGGTCGTGGCGATGCCGCGCGCCAGCTGGTGGAAGATGCCAAGGCTGTGGCCGCTGCCGGCGCCAGCATCATGGTGCTCGAATGCGTGCCGACTCCGGTCGCCGCCGAAGTGACCGCTGCGGTGGATGTGCCGACCATCGGCATTGGCGCAGGCCCGCAGTGCGATGGCCAGGTGCTGGTGCTGCACGATTTCCTCGGCCTGGACAGTGGTCATCGCCGTCCCAAGTTCGTCAAGGATTTCCTTGCCGAAGGCGGTTCGGTGGCCGGTGCCACCCGCGCCTATGCCGACGCGGTGCGCGACGGCAGCTTCCCCGACGAACAGCACGCCTACGCCCAATGATCCAGACCTTCAACGAGCTCGGCGCACTGCGCGGGCAGATCGCCCAGTGGAAGCGCGAGGGCCTGCGGGTGGCGCTGGTGCCGACCATGGGCAACCTGCATGGAGGTCACCATTCGCTGGTGACCCTGGCCCGCCAGTACGCCGACAAGGTGGTGGCGAGCATCTTCGTCAACCCGACCCAGTTCGGGCCGAACGAGGATTTCAGTCGCTACCCGCGCACGCCGGAGGCCGATGTGGCCGGGCTGGAGCAGGCCGGCTGCGATGCGGTGTGGCTGCCCAGCGTCGAGGTGATGTACCCGCTGGGGGTGGACAAGACCACGCGCATGCACGCGCCGGGCGTGAGTGAAGTGCTGGAGGGCGCCAGCCGTCCGGGGCACTTCGATGGCGTGTGCACGGTGGTCGCGCGCCTGTTCCTGCAGGTGCAGCCGGACGTGGCCGTGTTTGGCCGCAAGGACTACCAGCAGCTGGCCGTCATCAAGCAGATGGTGGCCGAACTGTCGTTCCCGATCCAGATCGTCGGTGCGGACATCGTGCGCGACGAGGATGGCCTGGCCAAGAGTTCGCGCAACCAGTACCTGAGCGCCGAACAGCGCCCGCTTGCGACCAGCATCCACCGCACCCTGCTGGGCATGCGCGAGGGTTACGTGGCTGGCCAGTCGCGCGCGCAGATCGAGGCCGACGCAACGGCCGCGCTGCAGGCGGATGGTTTCCAGGTCGACTACGCCGTGTTGCGCACGCCGGAACTGGCCGAGCCGACCTTCGACGGCGGTGGCCGCGTGGCGCTGATCGCCGCACGCCTGGGCAGCACGCGCCTGATCGACAACCTGGAGTTCTGAGCCGCATGCGGCTCCGGGGCGCCCGCAACGGGCGCCTCTCGACTTCCCACGGACGGGAGACCGGAAATGAAGACCCCCAGCACCGATACTGGCCGTCTTGCCCAGGCCTCGATCCTGGCGGTGCTGGCCGCCGGCATGCTGCCGGCCCAGCTGTTTGGCGGGCTGTTGTTCGCGCTTGTATTCAGGCGCACGCCGATGCCTGCGCTCACCGGCGGTGGGCTGATGTTCGTGTTGGCCGTGTGCAATGCGATCGCGGTGTTGCTGCCGATGGCGCTGATCCTGCAGTCTCAACAGCGGCTGCGCCGGACTGGATTCGTGCTGGTCGGCTTCGGACTGGGCGCGCTGGCCATGGCCACCTGCACCTGGCCGGGCGCGGACAATGGTCCGCTGCTGCAGCGCCTGCGCTATGTCGACACCTTCGACGTGATCAGCTATGCCTTGCAGGTGCTGGCCGCAGGTGGCTTCGGCCTGGTCGCCGGGCTGGCCTTCCATACGGTGTTCCGGCTGTCTCTGGAGGGCAGTTCCGGGCATGCCGCGCCGCCGCCGCCGGGGGAGGGGGCCTGAACAGCCTTCAGCATCCTGTTGCGGCCCCCTGACGATGGCCAAGCGGGTGCTAGAATCCGCTCTTTCCTTTGCCGTTGCAGCGCCCCCATGCACCTGTCCCTGCTCAAGACCAAGATCCACCGCGCCACCGTCACCCATTCCGAGCTGAACTACGAAGGCTCGATCGCCATCGATGACAACCTGCTGGCTGCCACCGGCATCCGCGAGTTCGAGCAGGTGCACATCTGGGACGTGACCAACGGTGCGCGCTTCTCGACCTACGCCATCCGCGCCGAAGCCGGCAGCGGCGTTGTCTCGCTCAACGGTGGTGCTGCGCGCCACGTGCAGGTCGGTGACATCATCATCATCGCCGCGTTCGCCAGCATGACCGAGCAGGAAGCCGACAGCTTCAAGCCGAAGCTGGTGTACGTTGATGGCAAGAACCAGATCTCCCACACCAACGACACGATCCCGACCCAGGCCGCATGACAACGAACAACGGATTCGACTCGCTGCATTCCCACGCCCAGCGCCTGAAGGGCGCAAGCATTCCCAGTCTGCTCGCCGCCGAACCCGGCCGCGTGCAGGACCTGGCGCTGCGGGTCGGTCCGTTGTACGTCAACTTCGCGCGGCAGAAATACGATGCCGCGGCGTTGCAGGCCCTGCTCACGTTGGCCGCCGACCGTGATGTCGGTGGTGCCATCACCCGCTTGTTCCGTGGCGAGCAGGTCAACCTGACCGAAGGTCGCGCCGCGCTGCATACCGCGCTGCGCGGCGACGTGGTCGATGCGCCGGTGGCGGCCGAGGCCTATGCCACCGCGCGCGACATCCGCCAGCGCATGGGCGTGCTGGTGCGTGCGCTGGAAGACAGCGGCGTCACTGACGTGGTCAGCGTCGGCATCGGTGGTTCCGATCTCGGTCCGCGCCTGGTCGCCGATGCGCTGCGCCCGGTCACCGGTGCGCGCCTGCGCGTGCATTTCGTATCGAACGTGGACGGCGCCGCCATGCAGCGCACACTGGCCACGCTGGATCCGGCGAAGACCGCCGGCATCCTCATCTCCAAGACCTTCGGTACCCAGGAAACCCTGCTCAACGGCCAGATCCTGCACGACTGGCTGGGTGGCAGCGAGCGCCTGTACGCGGTCAGTGCCAATCCGGAACGTGCCGCCAAGGCCTTCGCGATCGCCGCCGATCGCGTACTGCCGATGTGGGACTGGGTCGGTGGCCGTTATTCGCTGTGGTCGGCCGTTGGTTTCCCGATCGCGCTTGCGATCGGCTTCGAGCGCTTCGAGCAGCTGCTGGACGGCGCCGCGCAGATGGACGCGCACGCGCTGGATGCACCGCTGGAGCGCAACCTGCCGGTGCTGCACGGCCTGACCGACATCTGGAACCGCAACGTGCTGGGCCATGCCACGCATGCGGTAATGACTTACGACCAGCGCCTGGCGCTGCTGCCGGCCTACCTGCAGCAGCTGGTGATGGAAAGCCTGGGCAAGCGCGTGCAGCGTGACGGCCAGCCGGTTACCACCGACACCGTGCCGGTGTGGTGGGGCGGCGCGGGCACCGATGTGCAGCACAGCTTCTTCCAGGCACTGCATCAGGGCACCAGCATCGTTCCGGCAGATTTCATCGGCTGCGTGCACAACGATGATCCCTACACGATCAATCATCAGGCCCTGCTGGCCAATCTGCTGGCGCAGACCGAAGCACTGGCCAATGGCCAGAGCAGCGACGACCCGCACCGTGATTACCCGGGCGGCCGCCCGAGCACGCTGATCCTGCTCGACGCGCTGACCCCGCAGGCGCTGGGTGCGCTGATCGCCATGTACGAACACGCCGTGTACGTGCAGTCGGTGATCTGGAACATCAACGCGTTCGACCAGTTCGGTGTAGAGCTGGGCAAGCAGCTGGCCAGTGGCCTGCTGCCGGCGCTGCAGGGTGAGGATGTGGCGATTGCCGATCCGATGACCCGCGAGATCCTGGCGCAGCTGAAGGGCTGACCCGGGCTGCGGATGTGCCGGCGCCCGCCGGCCATCCGATGCCTCTGCGGTTGCCTTCGATCCGGTCGCGCAGGAATGGCGGCGCGGCTACTCATTCCACGTCACTTCCGTACTGCACGTGCAGCGTATTCGTGCGTCCTGCCGCAGCGCAGCTTGACGCACTTCACACGCGGATGCAGTGTGCACGGGCGGCTGTACCTGTCATCCAGTATCGCTCGCAGCATGATGTTGATGCCAGGGACTGGCCGTATCCGAAGGGACGTGGAATCGATCCATGTCCTCAACGCCTCATGTTGTGAATGACAGGAGATTGCGAATGGATCTGAACGACGATGTTGTGTCCGGCTGGCTCAATGGCTCGGACGATGTGGATGGATGCGCCAACCCTGCGGGTTCGCTGTTCATCTATGGCGCTGGGGCCACCGAGTCCGCGCTCACGTCGGCCTCCGACACCCTGATCACCGGTGGCGGTACCGAGTGCACCACCACGATGTCGGTGGTCAATCACTGCCTGTGCTGTTGATGTAGCCCGAGCCGGCACGCAGCGGCTTGCGCTGCGTGCCGGCGACTGGAACATACTCTGGACACTTTGCAGGGGGCGTAATGACCGCTTCTCCGGCTGCGGCCGCGTTTGCGCGCATCACCGAATATTTTCTTGTCGACGCGCGCACAGCGTTGGCGGCTGGCCTGCATGACCCCGCCATCGATCTGCGGCCAGACGAGCGCGCACTCCTGCATGAGCAGGGCGATGCGGCGCTTCGTGAACATGCCCAGCTCAAGCTCAACCGCGTACTGCTGCTGGAACTGCATGCGGCCGCGCGCGGTGGTGACATCGGCCCGCTTGAGGGCGCCGGTGCGCTGGACGAATTCGTGGCCCTCGCCACCGGCGAGGGCTTCCATGAGCATCTGCAGCGACGCTACCCGGTGCTGCTGCCGCGGCTGTCGCGCATGCTCGAAGGACAATGTGCGGCTGTGGTGGAGCTGGCCGCGCGCATCGGCCGTGATCGTGCGCTGCTGACGGACCTGCTCGGCAGTCCGGCAGGATCGCTGCGTGCCGTGTCGCTGGGGCGCGGTGACCTGCACGGTGGCGGCCGGACCGTGGCGCGGTTGCAGTTCGACGGCGGTACGCTGATGTACAAGCCGCGCTCGCTGTGCATCGATGCCACGCTTGATGGCCTGCTTGAAGCCGTCTTCGGCGAGGGCCCTGGCCGGGTACGCGTGCCGCGCGTGGTGGATCGTGGCAGCCACGGCTGGGCTGCATTTGCCGAGCACCGTTATTGTTCCGGTGACGAAGAGCTGCGCGCCTACTACCGCGGTCTCGGTCACTGGCTGGCCATCCTGCGCCTGGTGGGCGGGACCGACATCCATCTGGAGAACCTGATCGCGGTCGGGCCGGTGCCGGTGGTGGTCGACGCCGAAAGCGTGTTCTCGCAGGTCATCGACGTCGAACCATCCGGTCTGGGCGATGCCTATGACACGGCAGTCAAGCTGATGCGCAATTCGGTGCTGCGCACCGGTATCGTGCCGTTCCGCACCACCGGCCTCGGCATGGAAGGCGTGGACCTGTCCGCCGCCGGCGCACTGCCGGGCGAGCAGCCGCGCGTGCAGGTGCCGGTGATCATCGAAGACGGGACGGCGCCGGCGCGGCTGGGCCTGGTCGAGGCAGAGGTCGCCATCGCACAGAACCATCCGAGCCCGCAGCCCGATGTGTCGTTGTACTGGGATCACATCAGCGAGGGTTTCGTCGATGCCAGCGGGCGCCTGCGTGCGCTGGATGCCAGGGGCGAACTGATGCCGTTGCTGGCCGGTTTCGAAGGCTGCCAGGTGCGGGATGTGCGGCGGCCGACAATGGCCTACGCCGAGCTCGGGCGGATGCTCTGGCATCCAGCCTCGCTGCACAAGGAAGCCCAGGCGGTTGAACGCGCGATCGATCTGCTGGTGCGCAATGCAGCGGTGTCACCGGCTGCGCCATCGGACCTGGAAACCGTACGTGGAGAAGTGGACGACCTGCGCCACGGTGACATTCCGATCTTCACTTCACAGCTGGACGCGACCCGCATCCGCTCCATCGCCGACAACTGGCGTGCGATGCGCATCGACCTCGAAGACGTGACCATCCGCAGCACGTTGGTGGCCACCGACCTGAACCAGCACGCGCTGGCCCGCGCCGAGGCTCGGTCCGGCTATAGCTACGCCGCGCAGCAGCCTCGCGCGGACGATCTGGACCTGCGCCGACGAACGCTTGCGGCACACGCGGTGAAGAATCTTCTGCGGCTTGCCGTGCACGGTGAAGACGGTTCGATGACCTGGATCACGCCCGAGGTGACCCGCACAGGATGGACCGTCCAGCCGGTGCAGCCCGACCTGTATTTCGGGCTGGGAGGCATTGCGTTCGCGCTGGCGGCCTACCGCCGGGAAGTGGAGCAGGGACGTGCCGATCCGGTGGCTGGGTTGGATCCGGCCATCGAAGGCGCCATTGCGGTATTCCAGACCATGTGCGAGCGCCATCCCGCCGGGATCGATGGTGGTTTCGTCGGCTCGGGCTCGCAGATCTGGACCCTGCTGGCATTGCATGATCTGCTGCAGCGCCCTGCACTGCTCGCGCTGGCCGAGCGCTGTGCGGAAGGAGTGGAACGTCGTGGTTTCCAGGGGCCGGTGAAATTCGAACTGATTGATGGCGTGTCCGGCATGATCCTGCCGTTGCTGTCGCTGGCCGGGGCTACCGGAAACGCGCGCTGGCTGGAGTTGGCGGCTGCAGCCGGGCGCCGCATGCAGGAAGCAGCGATCGTCGATGCCGACGGCGCACGCTGGCCGACGCCACAGTTCCGCGAGCCGATCGGTGGCTTTGGCCACGGCGCGATGGGCATGGGCTGGGCGCTGGCACGGCTGGCGCGTTCGGATGCCGGCAGCGTGCCTGAGCGGGCCGCCTGGCGGCAGCTGGCCGAAGGAGCCTTTGCGTTCCAGGCGGCGCTGTTCGAGTCGCATACCGGGCGCTGGCGCGATATCCATCTGGAGGACGGGCAGAAGAATTTCCCGACCTGGTGCCATGGCAGTGTTGGCATCGGTCTGGCGGCGGCGGATCTGTATGCCCGCACCGGCGATCCCGCGCAGTTGCGTGACATGCGGCGGGCTGTGGCCGACGCGCGCGGCAAATGGGGGTTCAGCCACACCCTGTGCCATGGCGATGTGTCCACCCGGGAGCTGCTGGTGCTGGCGGCTGCGCTGGATCCGGAGGGATGTCCCTATCCGCAGGACGAGGCCGCCATCGAGATCGTTTCTTCGATCGAGGAGCACCAGGGCATGGTCGGCGGGCTGACCCGCGCGGCCTTTACTCCGGGCCTGATGATCGGCCTGGCAGGTGCGATCTATGGCTTCCTGCGCATGCATCCGGCCTGCGCGCTGCCGTCGCCGCTGCTGCAGGAGACGGTAGCGGCGCGGGTCGATGCGACGGCGTCGCGCTCCAGCGCCGCGCAGGACCGAGCAGTGCTGGCCGAGGTCTGAGCCGGACGGGTCCGGCGATCAACGGCTGGGATCGCGTTCCGGGCTTGGCCGCTTGGCCAGCTTGCGCTGCAGCGAACGCCGGTGCATGCCGAGCAGGCGCGCTGCCGCGGACACGTTGCCGCCGGTCTCGTGCATCGCCTGCTGGATGTGTTCCCACTGCAGGCGGCTGATCGGCGTCATCGCATCAGGTACTTCCATTTCACCATCGTCGGCCGGGCCGTCGTCTTCCTCGCCGAGCGCGCGCAGGATCATCGGCACCGTGGCCGGCTTCGGCAGGTAGTCGTCGGCACCGAGCTTGATCGCCTCCACGGCGGTGGCGATGCTCGCGTAGCCGGTCACCAGCAGGATGCGCATGTCCGCGCGCAGGGCACGCAGCGGCTGGATCAGTGCCAGGCCGGAATCGCTGCCCAGCTTCAGGTCGATCAGCGCGAACGCCGGCGGATGCTGGCGGGCCAGCGCCAGCGCACTGGCGGCATCCTGTGCGGTCTGCGTTTCAAGCCCCTTGCGGGCCAGGCTGCGCTGCAGGGTGCGCAGGTACAGCTCGTCGTCGTCGACCAGCAGGCCCAGGGTGGAGTGATGAAGGCTCATGGGGTGTCCTCACGTGGGGTCAGCGGCAGGCGGAAGCCGACGCGGCTGCCGGCCCCCTGGGCCGGGCGCATCCACATCTCGCCGTCGAGGCGTTCGATGGTGGCATGGGACAGGGCCAGGCCGACGCCCATGCCCTCGCTTTTGCTGCTGCCGAACAGCTTGCCCGGCAGCACCGCGGCACGGGCGTCGAAGCCGTGGCCGTAGTCGCGGACTTCGCCGATCAGGTCGTCGCCTTCGATGCGCAGGTCCAGGTCCACGCGCGGCCGGCCGGCCTGCTCGCCGGCATCGGCGGCATTGTTGAGCAGGACCATCAGCAGATGGCCCACGCCCGGGTCGAGTGGCAGCCGCAGCGGCGCATCGTCATTGCGATGCAGGTCGATGGTCGGCCGCACCAGGCGCCACTGTTCCAGTACCTGCTGGGCGCTGGAGTGGCTGCGACCCGGTGCATCGGCCGAGGCCGGTGCGGCCAGCGCCAGCACGCGCTCGCGGCACTGCACCAGCAGCTCGCGCAGGGTTTCCATGTCTTCGCGTACTTCGGGCTCTTCGCTGCGCTCGGCGACGTCATCGGCGAGCAGGGTCATGGTCGCCAGCGGCGTGTTCAGTTCATGCGCCACCGAGGCGGCATGGGTGGCCAGGGCGACGATGCCCTCGTTGCGGGCGAAGCGTTCGCGCAGGGCCGACAGTTCCAGTTCGCGCTGGCGCAGCGCCAGTGCCAGGCGGGTGGAAAAGGTCAGCACGACCGCTGCGGAAATCAGGAAATTGGCGACCACGCCCCAGCGGTTGAGGTCCTGGGCGCGGAAATAGCCATCCGGCAGCGACTGGCCGAAGATGCCGCTGGCGGCGTAGCCGAGCAGGCAGGCCAGCGCCACTGCCAGTGCCCAGCGCAGGGGCAGGGCGAACGCGGCCAGCGCGATCAGGATCAGGAACAGCGAACTGAACGGGTTGGCCATGCCGCCACTCCAGCCCACCATCCAGGTCAGGATGATCACGTCCACCAGGATGTGGCCGAATGCGGTCAGTGGCGCGGTGTCGGCCGCCTCCGGGCGCAGCTGGGTGTAGATGTTGAACAGGGTCAGCACGGCCACGCCCGCCCACAATGGCAGCTGCGGCAACGGCAGGCCCAGCACCCAGGTGGCAACCAGGATGGTGGCGGCCTGGCCGCCTACGGCAAGCCAGCGCAGGCTGCACAGGGTTCGGAGAAACGGGGCGTCGGGACCGGTCATTCACGCTCATCGTATGCGTTCACGCGTGCACATGCCTGCGACAATCGGCCGCAGCCGTGCCGCCGGCTGAATGCGAGTCACCCGGAATGCGGAGGCGGGCGGTAGAATGCGCCCATGCACGACGCCGTTACCCGCCCGACGCCCCCTTCCGATGCCACTGCCTGGCCCCGCCGCCAGACCCATGCCGTCCAGATCGGCGGGGTCACCGTAGGCGGAGGCAAGCCGGTCGTGGTGCAGTCGATGACCAACACCGATACCTCCGACGTGGCTTCCAGCGTGAAGCAGGTGGCCGAGTTGTGGCGTGCGGGTTCGGAAATGGTGCGGCTGACCGTCAATACCGTGGAAGCGGCTGCGGCGATCCCGCGCATCGTCGACAAGCTGGCGATGATGGGCATCGACGTGCCGCTGATCGGTGACTTCCATTACAACGGCCACCAGTTGCTGACCGCCGAACCGGCCTGTGCCGAAGCGCTGGCCAAGTACCGCATCAACCCGGGCAACGTCGGCTTCGGCAAGAAGAAGGACCTGCAGTTCGCCCAGTTGATCGAGTTCGCGATCCGCTACAACAAGCCGGTGCGCATCGGCGCCAACTGGGGCTCGCTGGACCAGGCCCTGGCGGCAAGGCTGATGGACGAGAACAACCTGCGTGAGCAGCCCTGGGACGCCGGCCGCGTGCTGCGCGAGGCGCTGATCCGCTCGGCGCTGGATTCGGCAGAGCAGGCGGTGGAGCTCGGCCTGCCGCGCGACCGCATCGTACTGTCGGCCAAGGTCAGTGGCGTGCAGGAGCTGATCGCGGTGTACCGCGACCTGGCCCAGCGCTCGGATTTCGCCCTGCACCTGGGCCTGACCGAGGCCGGAATTGGCAGCAAGGGCATCGTCGCCTCGTCCGCGGCGCTGAGCGTGCTGCTGCAGGAGGGCATCGGTGACACCATCCGCATCTCGCTGACCCCGGAACCGGGCCAGTCGCGTACGCAGGAAGTGATCGTCGCCCAGGAGCTGCTGCAGACCACCGGCCAGCGCGCCTTCACGCCGCTGGTCACGGCCTGCCCGGGCTGCGGCCGCACCACCTCCGAGTTCTTCCAGGAGCTGGCCAAGGTGGTACAGAACCACGTGCGCGAGAAGATGCCGCTGTGGAAGATCCACCACCCGGGTGCGGAGAACATGACCCTGGCGGTGATGGGCTGCATCGTCAACGGACCGGGTGAGTCGCGCCATGCCAATATCGGCATCTCGCTGCCCGGCACGGGTGAAACGCCTGCAGCGCCGGTGTTCGTCGATGGCGAAAAGAAGGTGACCCTGCGTGGCGAGAACATCGCCCAGGAATTCGTCGCCCTGATCGACGATTACGTCGAACACAAGTATGTCCGAAGCGCCGGATAAGCCTGCGATCCTCGCTGCACCGGAGTCCGCCTCCGGCTTCCGCCACTGGATGGCGCGCAATGCCTGGCGCCTGGTCCTGCTGTTCGGTGGCGTGCTGCTGCCGCTGGCCGGCTTCGTCGCCCTGGCTGACGAGGTGCACGAGTTTGAATCGTTCCATTTCGATGCGCCGCTGCTGTGGCAGATGCATGGCCTGCATTCGCCGCTGCTGGACCGCTTCTTCGTGCTCATTTCCAGACTGGGCTACGAATGGTTCCTGATCCCGGCCGACGTGCTGATCATCGGCCTGCTGCTGGGCTACCGGCGTTGGCGCGAGGCGACCTTCGTGGCGGTCAGCTTCGTCGGCTCGGCGCTGCTGAACATGGGCAGCAAGCACTTCTTCCAGCGCCAGCGCCCCAGCCTGTGGGAATCGATCGCGCCGGAATCGACGTTCAGCTTCCCCAGCGGCCATGCGATGGGCTCGATGACCCTGGCAGTGACCCTGGTACTGCTGGCCTGGAACACCCGCTGGCGCTGGCCGGTGCTGCTGCTGGCACCGGCATTCAGCCTGCTGGTCAGCGTGTCCCGGGTCTACCTGGGGGTGCATTACCCCTCAGATATCCTGGCCGGATGGTGTGCCGCGCTGGTTTGGGTGGTAGGGTGCTATCTGGTCATGTTCAGTCGTCGGCACCCATGGCGACGTCACGGCTCGCCGCCAGCGAAGGCCAGCGAAGCATCATCACAGGGGGATTGACGTGGATGGCCCTTGAGGGACGTCTACGTGATAGATCAGTTGTTTCGTTGCAGCAGGTTCTGCAAGACAGGGGGCAAGCACAACGCGCGGTAGTGTGATGCGCAAGGCAGATTGCCGGGGTCGCATTCCGAACGCGCTTGCAGGGGTATCGGCACCCTGCCTAGCTTGACCTGCAATGGCCGCATTCGAAGAGGTACGTGAATGACGATTCGAGTCTACCTGGTGGATGACCACGCGCTGGTCCGCACCGGGATGAAGATGATTCTGTCGGGGGAAACCGACATCGAGGTGGTGGGCGAAGCCGAGACCGGCGAAGACGCGCTGCGTGAAGTCCGCCAGCTGCTGCCCGATGTGGTGCTGTGTGACCTGCACCTGCCGGGTGTGAGCGGCATGGAAGTGACCGAGCGCATCGTGCGCAGCCACCGCAATACCCGCGTGGTAATCGTGTCGGTGCTGGAAGATGGCCCGCTGCCGAAGCGGCTGCTCGAGGCTGGCGCCGCCGGTTACATCGGCAAGGGCTGCGATGCGCAGGAGCTGTTGCGCGCGGTGCGTGACGTGGCCGGTGGCCGCCGTTACCTGGGCACCAGCATCGCGCAGAACCTGGCGCTGTCGACGGTGGAAGGCAACGGTTCGCCGTTCGACAGCCTGTCACCGCGCGAGCTGGAAGTGGCACTGCTGCTGACCCAGGGCCTGCGCCAGGAAGACATCGCGCGGCGGCTGAGCCTGAGTGCGAAGACGGTGAACACGCACAAGGCGCGGTTGTTCGAGAAGATGGGGATCCACGACAACATCGCGCTGGCGCGCATGGCCAGCCAGTACGGGCTGGTGGATCCGGCACGGCCGCTGTAAGGGGTTCGGCCAACGGCGAAGCCCCTCGCGGTGTGCGGCAGGATTCGTGGGGTTGGCCCTGCGGAGGGATTGCGCAGGGGACGCCGTGAATCCATCCCTGGAGGCTCGGGCGCGCCATCCATGGCGCTTACGCCCCTGCGCAATCCCTCCGCAGGGCCACGGACAGGTTCCGTGCGCGTCCACCGCGGAATGAAGAAGGAAGAGCAGGAGCGGGTCGCGCGCTGTGCGCGCTCGTCGCCCGGGGTCGGATCCCTTTCCCGGTGGGAAAGGGCTCTGACCCTTGATGATGCCGGAGCCGAGCGTGGGCGCGGCTCTACACCTTTGTCGGGCTCAGTGGCCGCGCACGCGCTTGATGATCTTCGCGGCGTCGGCGGCGCTGGCGCGCACCTTGTCCCATTCGCCGTTGGCGATCCAGTTGCCCGGTACCATCCACGAACCGCCGATGCAGACCACGTTCTTCTGCTCGAGGTACTCGGCGGCGGTGTTTTCGGTGATGCCGCCGGTCGGGCACAGCTTGAGGTCGGCAACCGGGCCGGCCAGGCCCTTGATCATCGCCAGCCCGCCCACGGCCGTGGCCGGGAACAGCTTGCACACGCGGAAGCCGCGCGCATACAGCGACAGCAGCTCGGTCGGCGTTGCCGCACCCGGCACCACCGGCAGCGGCGCAGCGGCCAGTGCATCAGCCAGCGCCGGCGGCGTACCCGGGGTCACCAGGAAATCCGCACCCGCATCGATGGACTGCTGCATCTGCTCCACGGTCAGCACCGTACCGGCACCCACCACCACGTCCGGCAGCTCGCGCTTGAGCATCGCCAGCGCTTCCATCGCCACCGGCGTGCGCAGGGTCAGCTCGATCGCCGGCAAACCACCTTCCAGCAGCGCCGCGCTGACCGCACGCGCCTGGTCCAGCGTATGAATCGTCACCACCGGCAGGATGCCCGCCGCACGCAACAGCTCCGCCGCCTTCACCTGATGTTGTTCGATACCCATGCTTTTGCCCTTGCCTTTGCTCTTCTTGATTCAGTGGCCGCAGCGCAAATGACGCGCCGGGAATTGTCCAAGGGCAGTAGAGCGCCCTGGCCGGGACCGTGAGCGGCATGGATGCCGCGATCGAGCCCCCATGGATGGGTTTACGGCGTGTCCCGGCCAGGGCGCTCTACTGCCCAAGCCGGGAAGCCTGCCGCGGCTTTTCGCTTCAGGCGTCTTTCGCCTCATGCGGCGCCGCCGCCGCCGCGGCATCGTGCCCCAGCTCATACTCCGCGTCGTACTCCCATGGCCCACCATCAGCCGCCGCCGGCCCGCACGAAATCGAAATCGCACCCTGGTCGGCCGGACCCACCACACGACGGTTGATCGCGAACAGGTTGCGGCCCAGATCATGCGCGGCAGGCGCGGTGTTCGGCGCCAGCGGACGTGCAGCCCATTCGGCTGCGTCCACCAGCACTTCCAGCGTGCCGGCCTCGCCATCGAGGCGGATCATGTCGCCCTCGCGCACCTTGGCCAGTGGACCGCCGCGCGCCGCTTCCGGCGTCACATGGATCGCCGCCGGAATCTTGCCCGAGGCGCCGGACAGGCGGCCGTCGGTGACCAGTGCCACGCGCCGGCCCTGGTTCTGCAGCAGGCCCAGCAGCGGCGCCAGCGAATGCAGTTCCGGCATGCCGTTCGCACGCGGGCCCTGGTAACGCACCACCGCCACGAAATGCTCGGGCAACAGGCCGCCGGCATGCAGCTTGTTCAACACCTGCGGCGCATCGACCACCACCGCCGGTGCTTCAATCGTGCGGTACTGCGGCTTCACCGCCGACAGCTTGATCAGCGATTTGCCCAGGTTGCCGCGCAGCAGGCGCAGGCCACCCTGGTGCTCGAACGGATTGTCGACGCCACGCACCACTTCTTCGTCGGCGCTGCGTTCCAGACCCGGCAGGTAGACCAGCTGGCCGTCGCGCAGCTGCGGTTCGCGTGCGTAGTCGGCCATGCCGCCACGCGCCACGCTGACCAGGTCGCCGTGCATCAGGCCGGCCTTGATCAGTTCGCCGAACACGAAGGCCGGGCCACCTGCTGCGGCGAAGCGGTTTACATCGGCTTCGCCGTTCGGATAGACGCGGGCCAGCAGCGGGATCAGCTGCGACAGCTCGTCGAAGTCGTCCCAGGTCAGCACGATGCCGGCCGCACGCGCCACCGCGATCCAGTGGATGGTGTGGTTGGTCGAGCCGCCGGTCGCCATCAGTGCGATGACCGCGTTGATGATCGCGCGCTCGTCGATGATCCGGCCCAACGGGCGGAAGTCGTCGCCGAGTGCCGTGATGTCGAGCGCGCGCTCGGTGGCTTCACGGGTGAGGGCGTCGCGCAACGGCGTGCCTGGATTGACGAACGATGCGCCCGGCAGCTGCACGCCCATCGCTTCCAGCAGCACCTGGTTGGAGTTGGCGGTGCCGTAGAAGGTGCAGGTGCCGGCGCCGTGGTACGACGCGGACTCCGCTTCCAGCAGTTCTTCGCGGGTGGCTTCGCCGGCAGCATAGCGCTCGCGCACTTCGGCCTTCTGCTTGTTCGGGATGCCCGGGGTCATCGGGCCGGCCGGCACGAACACCGCCGGCAGATGGCCGAAGGCCAGCGCACCGATCAGCAGGCCCGGCACGATCTTGTCGCACACACCGAGGTAGACGGTGGTGTCGAACATATCGTGGCTGAGCCCGATCGCGGTGGCCTGCGCGATCACATCGCGCGAGAACAGTGACAGTTCCATGCCGCCGCGGCCCTGGGTGACGCCGTCGCACATCGCCGGCACGCCGCCGGCCACCTGTGCGGTGGCGCCCAGCTCGCGGGCGATCTCGCGGATCTGCTCGGGATAGGTCTCGAACGGCTGGTGCGCCGACAGCATGTCGTTGTAGGCGGTGATGATGCCGAGGTTCGGCGTCACGCCACCGCGCAGGCGGCTCTTGTCGGTGCCGCCGCAGGCGGCGAACCCGTGGGCGAGGTTGCCGCAGCTCAGGCGGCTGCGGAACGGGCCTTCACGCAGGGAGGCGTCGATCGCGGCCAGGTAGGCGGCGCGCGAGGCGGCGCTGCGGCGGATGACACGCTCAGTGATGGCTTGCAGTTGCGGATGGAGGCTCATTGGCTACCGGCGTTCGTGGTGGCGAGAGGCAAGCGGCGGCACGGTGCCGCCGCCAACATCAATCAGCCCAGTGGACGCGCAGACGCGCGCCTTCCAGGTTGATCGCATTGAGGATGGGGTACTGCTGGGCGTCATTGCTGTCCAGCGCCTGGCGCAGTACCTGCAGCTTCTGCTTGCCGCGCAGCAGCAGCAGGCGCTGGCGGCACTGGCGCAGGCCATGCGGGGTCAGGGTGATGCGCAGCGGCCACTGGTTGGCACCCGGGCAGCCGGTGGCATCCAGCGCCGCGTAGGGCAGGGTGCTTTCCAGTGCGCGGGCCAGGTCCTTCGAGCCGGGGAACAGCGAGGCGGTGTGGCCGTCGTTGCCCATGCCCAGCGCCACCAGGCTCGGCGGTTGGCTGTGCTGCGCCTGCAGGTTGGCGGTGTACACGCATTCCGGAAGCGGCTTGCCGATGCGCACCAGCGGATCGAAATGCGCACCTTCGGCGCGCTTGAGCAGATTCTCGCGCACCAGCCAGGCATTGCTGTCGCGATCCTGCGGCGACAGCCAGCGCTCATCGGCCAGGCTCACTTCCACGCGGTCCCAGTGCACGTCCAGTTCGGCCAGCGCCTGGTACACCGGTGCCGGCGTGGTGCCGCCGGACAACAGGATGCGGGCGCGGCCCACTTCGTTGATGTCGTGGTTGAGGGTCTGCGCCATCTCGGCGGCCACCGCCTCGATCCAGCCATCGGCATCGCCGTGCTGGATGAACTCGATGCGGTCGTCGTGGAAGGTGGTGGGGCTCATGCGGCAACTCCAGGTGCGTCACGTTCGGCGTCGGCGGCATAGGCGGCGGCGCCCAGTAGTCCGGCGTGGGGGTGCATCACGGCCAACGAGGGCACCCGCGCCATGATCGAGGAGAAGCGGCCCTTGTGTTCGAAGCGCTGGCGGAACCCGGAGTGCTGCAGCGAATCGAGCATCTTCGGGGTCAGCCCTCCGGTCAGGAACACGCCGTCCCACGCGCCCTGGGTCAGCACCAGGTCGCCTGCGATGGCGCCGAACACGGCGCAGAACACATCGACGGTGCGCATCGCCTGCGGGTCACCGTGCAGGGCGCGGGCGGTCACGTCCACCGGCTGCAGTTGGCCCGGATCGATGCCGGCCATCTCGCATACGGCGCGATGGATGTTGACCAGGCCAGGGCCGCAGATCAGGCGCTCGTTGGAGACGCGGCCGAACTGTTCGGACAGGATCTCCAGGATGCGGATCTCCTCCGGGGTTCCCGGCGGGAAGCTGACATGGCCGCCTTCGGTTTCCAGCGGGTAGCAGCGGCCGTGGCGCAGGATCAGGCCACCGACACCCAGGCCCGTACCCGGCCCGATCACCGCGTAGTTGCGCGGCTGGCCGGGTTTGCCCGGCACCCAGGCGGCACCGCCGACCTGGACCACGTCATCGGGCTGCAGCAGCGAAATCGCCATCGCCTGTGCGGCGAAGTCGTTGATCAGGTGCAGCTCGTTGAAGCCGAGCATGGCGGCGGTGCGGCTGCGCGAGATCACCCACGGGTGGTTGGTGATGCGCGCTTCGTCACCGTCGACGCGACCGGCCACCGCGAACACGCCGCGGCTTGCCGTGGCGCCTATCTGTTCCAGATGGTGGCGCGCGGCATCACCCAGCGACGGGAACTCCGCTACCGCGTATTCGCGGATGCTGTCCTTCTGCAGCGGTGCGTCCTGCGAGGTGTCGGCCAGGGCGAAGCGGGCGTTGGTACCGCCGATGTCGGCGACCAGCACTGGCTGCGAGCTGGCACTCATGCCGACGCTCCGCTGTCCGGCGCGTCCACGCCCTGCGGCAGGAACTCGCCCGCATTGCTCGGGCCCCATTGGCCGGCGGGGTAGGGCTCCAGCGGCAGCTTGGCGTCCTTCCAGGCGTCGGCGACGCTGTCGATCCACGCCCAGGCGGCGCGCACTTCGTCATCGCGCACGAACAGCGTGTGGTTGCCGTTGAAGGCATCCAGGAACAGGCGTTCGTAGGCGATGCGGCGGTGCAGGCCAGTCGGCACCGACAGTTCCAGTTCCAGCGGATGCAGCTCCAGCGCGCCCCATTCCGGGCCGGCCAGGCTGCTCATCAGGCCCAGTTCGATGTTCTCCTGCGGCTGCAGCTGGAACACCAGGCGGTTCGGTGCGGCCTGCGCGCGCTGCGGGCGCTCGAACAGCCAGTGGGTGACCGGCTTCAGCGTGACCACCACGCGGGTGGTGCGTTCGGGCAGGCGCTTGCCGGTGACCAGGTGGAACGGCACGCCGCTCCAGCGCCAGTTGTCGATATGCGCGGTGACCCCGGCGAAGGTCTCCACGTCGCTGCCTTCCGGCGGCTGGTAGGCCTGGGCCGGCTGGCCGTTGATGGTACCGGCGGTGTAGCGGCCACGGATGCTGTCACGCGCGGCGTGCTTGGCATCGAGCGGGCGCAGGGCGCGCAGCACCTTGACCTTCTCGTCGCGGATGCGGTCGGCTTCCAGCGAGGCCGGCGGCTCCATCGCCACCATGCACAGCAGCTGCAGGATGTGGCTCTGCACCATGTCGCGCAGCGCGCCGGAGCGGGCGTAGTAGGCGTCGCGGCCATCCACGCCTTCGCTCTCGGCCACCAGGATGTGCACCGATTCGATGTAGTTGCGGTTCCACACCGCTTCCAGCAGCGTGTTGCCGAAGCGCAGCGCGATCAGGTTCTGCACCGCCGCCTTGCCCAGGTAGTGGTCGAGGCGGAACACACGATCCTCGTCGATCCACTGGCCGATGGTGCTGATGATTTCCTCGGCGCTTTCGCTGTCGCTGCCGATCGGCTTCTCCAGCATCAGGCGTGCCGGTGCGGCGAGGGCGCCACCCTTGGCCAGGCCTTCGCAGGTGGAGATGTACAGGCCCGGCGGAATGGCCAGGTAGCTGACGCACTTGCGGTGCACCAGGTCGGAGACCGCGGCGGCAACCGAGTCGACGTCGCGCAGGTCCACCGAACGATAGTCGATGCGGCGCAGCAGGGCGCTGATGTCGTCTTGCGTGGCCATCGGCATGGCCTGCTGCAGGCGCGGCCGCAGGATGTCATGGAAGGCTTCGGTGTCATGCCCGGACAGGGCCAGCGCACGGATGCGGAAGTCCTCCGGCAGCAGGCCGTCGCCAAGCAGGCGAAGCAGCGAAGGGAACAGGTAGCGCTGGGCCAGATCACCTGTGGCACCGAACAGGAAGAGGGTGTCGTGCATCGCTCGAGTTTCAGATCCGGGTGACATCGTTGTCAATCGCTTCATGGCTGGGTTCGGGGGACATCCGCGCAACTGCCTGTCCGAGGTTCGTCAGGGGCGATCTCCGGGGTAGCGGAAGACCGTTCCATTCGAAACCACTGCCTCGGCGGAACCTTCGTTCAACCGCCGACGCAGATCGGTGCGCACCGATCATCGGATAGTGCCACGTGAAAACGTTTACATGGCAGAATGGGCAACTGTATTCGATTGCAGTGCTCGCCGTCATGCGGCAGGCGCGCAATCATCACTGCCATCGGGAGGGCCGAGGCAGTCCCAAAAGACAGCCCGGCTTCGGGCGGACCGGATAGGTGATATGGCAAAAGTGCAGTTGCAGGGTGTGCGCAAGGTCTATGACAACGGCCAGGTCGCGGTGAAGGACGCCAGCTTCGAGGTCGCCGATGGCGAGCTGATGGTGCTGGTCGGTCCGTCCGGCTGTGGCAAGTCGACCCTGCTGCGGATGGTGGCTGGCCTGGAGGAGATCAGCGGCGGCACGCTGACCATCGGTGATCGCGTGGTCAACGACGTGGCGCCGAAGGACCGCGACATCGCCATGGTGTTCCAGAGCTACGCGCTGTACCCGCACATGACCGTGGCCGAGAACCTGGCCTTCGGCCTGAAGCTGCGCGGGCATGACAAGGCGACCATCGACAAGCGCATCTCCGAAGCAGCGCAGACCCTGGGCCTGACCGAGATGATGGACAAGCTGCCCAAGGCGATGTCCGGTGGCCAGCGCCAGCGTGTTGCGCTGGGCCGTGCACTGGTGCGCGAGCCGGCGGTGTTCCTGCTGGACGAGCCGCTGTCCAACCTCGACGCCAAGCTGCGCCACAGCGTGCGCACCGAGATCGCGCAGCTGCATCGCAAGCTGGGCACCACCATGATCTACGTGACGCACGACCAGGTCGAAGCGATGACCCTGGGCCAGCGCATCGTGGTGCTGAAGGACGGCATCATCCAGCAGATCGATACGCCGATGGCGCTGTACGATCGCCCGGCCAATCTGTTCGTGGCCGGTTTCCTCGGCAGCCCGGCGATGAACGTGCTGCGTGGCATGCTGCAGGGCGATGCCGGTGGCGTGACCGTGGTCGACGGCGAATGGCGTGCACCGCTGGGCCAGGCCACGATCGATCCGGCGTGGCTGCAGAAGCCGATCGCGGTGGGCGTGCGCCCGGAACACCTGCAGCCGGCCAGTGCCGATGATGCGCATGTATTTGCCGCACGCATTGAAGGCATCGAACCGGTCGGCAACGAGATCTTCGTCAACCTGAGCAGTGGCCAGCACGCGCTGACCATGCGCGTGGCGCCGCAGTCGCTGCCGGCGGTGGGCGAGCAGATCCGCGTGGCGATCCACCCGCAGGGCCTGCACTTCTTCAACCCGG
>NZ_JAOECR010000063.1:0-22496 GCF_029836955.1 Stenotrophomonas sp. GD04054
ATCAGATAAGGACACGCCGCAAGTACGTCCCTGTAGGCTCGGTCGGCGCATCCATGCGCCTCACGGTCCTGCCTCGGCCCGTCCCACCGCGCTCGACAATTTCCTGCGCCGGCGCGGAGGCAATGAAAAGCAAAAGCAAAGAGCCGGGCATTGCCCGGCTCTTTGCTTTTCAAGCGCAATCCCTCTGGTGGACCTGCTACCGCGCCCGCAGAAAACTGTCTGGAGGAGGCGGGGCCGCCAACGCATTTCATTCCGGCGCCAGCTGGTCCATCCTTATCCGGTTGGCGAACAGCGAGAACGCCAGCATGCCGGCCAGGCCGTTCGCCCGGCTCATCCAGTGCGGCAGCCAGCGCGGCGGCTTCAGCACCCCCGCATCGAACAACGGCGCGAACGCGATCGCATCGGTCAGGCTCATCTTGCCCGCGAACAACCAACGGCAGACCTGCAGGCGATCCTCGGCCAGCATGTGGCGGAAGAAGGTGTGCACCGACACCAGGCCGCGCAGGTACACCGTGTCCTTGGTGAAGGCCAGGCCGCCACTGGGCGGCACGCCGCGGAACACGCGCTGCGCCGAAGCGAAACTCTCTTCAGCGTTCTGCCCGGCATCGCAGAAGTAGCGGAACACTTCGATGAAATCAGCACCTTCGCGGGCCATCGCAATCGCTTCGGTGCGCAGGCTGATGCGCTTGAGGCGCTCGATGTCGATGCTGCCGGTGATCTGCTCGGCGAAGGTGGCCAGCCCTTCCTGGGTTGCCGTCACCCGCGGCGAGGACAGTGCCAGGCTCGGCAGCACCGGCTGCTCGCGGCCGTTCAGGGCGGTCAGCGAATGCACCAGCGCTTCATGGTGGAACAGCTGCGCGCGGTCGTAGGCGCTGAAGCGTGCACTGGTGCGCAGGCGGATGCGGGTCGGGCCGGCGGCGGCCTTGGACACCAGCTCCGGGTCGAGCTGTACCTGGATGATGCGCGATTCGAAGAACGCGTCCAGATCGTTCTGCAGTTGCAGTTGCAGCGCGATGGCCGAGACCGGCACCTGTTCTTCCGGCGCCAGCAGTTCGTGGTCCAGTTCGGCGGCGATCTGGATGAAGTGGCGTGCAGCCTCACGCGTACTGGGGCCATTGCCCGGCAGCGGCTGCTCGGGGGCGCCGAACAGCTGCACCGAACAGGTATCGACTGCAGCGGTACCCAGCCCTTCCAGCAGCTGTGCGGCCAGGTCCCAGCTCTGTGCCGACTGCCGCACGTAGTGGCCCAGCGGGTGGCTGTCGTCACAGTCGGCGGCGATCGCGGTCAGCGCGCGGCGTTCTTCGCTGAAGTCCAGCTTCGGGTAATCCACCTTCGGCAGTACCGGCTGGCCACGCGCCACGCTGTCCAGGAACGGTGCCTGCACCGTGGCTGGCCAGCTGGTCAGGCCCAGCAGGCGGATGCCTCCCACGGCCTCGACCAGGCGCGCATCGAGCGCTGCATGGTGGGCCACGTCACGGTCCAGCGTCGCAGTCGGTTCCATGCGCGGACTATAGCGCCCTGCCCGCACGTTGGTAGGTGCAATGGATCGGGTAGCTGCCAACCTTGGTTGGCATCCGCCGAAGGCGGGCTTCGGATACATCCGTGCCAACCAAGGTTGGCACCTACCAGGAGCGGGCAGTTGGCATCCACCCGAAGCAGGCAGACGCAGGTTCATTGCAGGGGTCAGAGCCCATTGCGGTTCAATGGGATCCGACCCCGCGATACCGATCAACGCCTGCGCGGCTTGCCGGCCGGGCGGAACTGCTGGCCCTTGCTCTTCTTGCCGCCGCGTTCCTGCGCGGTCTCAGCCTGGCGTACTGCCAGCTTGGCGGCAGCGGCGGCCACTTCTTCCTTCAGCTTGAAGTAGTTCAGCAGCCGGCTCTCTTCAATCTCGCCGGCCTCGATCGCTGCACGCACGGCACAGCCCGGTTCCTGCTGGTGCTTGCAGTCGTTGAAACGGCACTGTGCGGCCAGCGCTTCGATGTCGGCGAAGCCACCTTCGGACAGCGTTTCTTCGCCGGTCGGCTTCAGCTCGCGCATGCCCGGGGTGTCGATCAGGCAGGCGCCGGTCGGCAGCGGCATCAGCGCGCGGTGCGTGGTGGTGTGGCGTCCGCGCGAATCGTTGGCGCGCACCGCGTTGGTCTTCATCCGCTGCTCGCCCAGCAGGGTGTTGGTCAGCGTGGACTTGCCGGCACCGGAGGAACCGACCAGCACCACCGTGCGGCCCGGGCCCAGCCACGGCTGCAGCACCGCCACGCTGTCGGCATCCAGGCCGTTGATCGCATGCAGCGCGATGCCCTGCATCTCCAGCTCTTCCAGCACCGCCAGTGCGTCTTCGCTGTACTCGGTCTGGTCGGCCTTGGTCAGCACCACCACCGGTTCTGCACCGCCACCACCGACCAGCAGCAGGTAGCGTTCGATGCGGCGCGGATTGAAGTCGGCATCCAGGCCACAGACGATGAACACCGTATCGATGTTGGCGGCGATCACCTGCTGGTGGTAATGCTCGCCGGCCGCACCGCGCTTGATCGCGGTACGCCGTGGCAGCAGGGCGACGATGCGGATGCCATCGAGCAGCACCCAGTCACCCACCGCTGGCCGTTCATGGCTGGGGAAGCGCGGGCGCTGCCATTCCGGCAGGGACTCGGCCTTGATCGACGCATCCGGGCCATCGGCCACCACGTAGTGGGTGCGGTGCTGTTCGATCACCCGTGCCGGGCGGGCCTGCGGATGTGCGGCCATCGCGGCCTGCCAGTCGGCCTGCTGCGCCGGGCCCGGCCAGGGCCAGCCAATGGTCTGCAGGGCGATGAAATCGGGGGTCTGGGTCATCGCCGCCATTCTACCTGTGCCGGCGCCCTGCCAGCCCAGCAATGACGGGCCCGGAGCCCTTGCCATGCATTGCAGCAATTCCGGTAGGATGGAAGCCCCATGCCTTTTGACGGCCCTGCTCCCATGTCCACCAACTCGCCCAAGCCCCTGGCCATCCGCGAGCGCCTTTCCGAAGTGCGCTACGAAATCCGCGGAGAACTGGCGCGGCGAGCCCGGGAGCTGGAGGCGCAGGGCCGCAAGCTGATCAAGCTCAACATCGGCAATCCCGGCGCCTTCGGTTTCCGCGCGCCGGAGCACCTTCAGCGTGCGATCGCCGACGACATGGGCCGCACCGACCCCTACACGCACCAGCAGGGCCTGCCGGTCGCGCGTGAAGCCATCGCCAGCTACTACGCCCGCCGTGGCGCGCCCGATGCGCACCCGGACCGCGTCTTCCTCGGCAATGGCGTCAGCGAACTGATCGACCTGTCGCTGCGTGCGCTGCTCAATCCCGGCGACGAAGTGCTGGTGCCCTCGCCCGACTACCCGCTGTGGTCGGCCTCGACCATCCTCAACGATGGCCGCCCGGTGTACTACCGCTGCGCACCGGAGAACGGCTTCCAGCCGGACCCGAGCGAGATCGAGACGCTGGTGTCCTCGCGCACCCGCGCCATCGTGCTGATCAACCCGAACAACCCCAGCGGCGCCAGCTACCCACGCGAACTGCTGGAGCGCGTGGTGGAGATCGCGCGCCGCCACAACCTGCTGTTGCTGGTTGATGAGATCTACGACCAGATCCTGTACGACGACGCGGTGTTCCAGCCGGTCGCGCCGCTGGCCGGTGATCATCCGTGCCTGACCTTCAGCGGCCTGAGCAAGGTGCACCGCGCCTGCGGCTGGCGCGTGGGCTGGGCCCACCTCAGCGGCGATGATGCCCGCCTGGGTGACTTCCGCGCGGCGCTGGACCTGCTCGGTGCGCTGCGCCTGTGCGCCAACGTGCCGGGCCAGTACGCCATCGAGGCCGCGGTGAACGGCCCGGACACCATTTCCGAGCTGTGCACGCCGGGCGGCCGCCTGTACGAAACCCGCCGTGCGGTGATCGAAGCCTGCGAAGCCAGCGAACACCTGTCGCTGGTCGCGCCGGCCGGTGCGCTGTACGCGTTCCCGGCCGTGGTCGGCGCTGCGGCGAAGGGCTTCGACGACCACAACTTCGCGCTGGACCTGATGAACAACGAGGGCGTGCTGGTGGTGCCGGGCTCGAGCTTCAACGTGCCCTACCGCCACCATTTCCGCGTGACCCTGATGCCGGAAGCCTCGGTGATGCGCGATGTATTCGCGCGCATTGACCGTGCCCTGGCCCGCCGTGCCGAGGACGCGACCAAGGTCGTGCCACTGAAGCCGCGCCGTTCGGTGGCCTGACCTGTGACCCTGTCCTACCTGGCGCTGGGCGATTCGTACACCATCGGTGAAGCGGTTGCAGTCGAAGGCCGCTGGCCGCACCAGCTGGCTGCCGCGCTGCGTGCACAGGGCACTGAGCTGTACGATCCGCAGACCATTGCGACCACCGGCTGGACCACCGACGAACTCGATGCGGGCATCGATGCGGCCGCGCCGCAGGGGCCGTTCGATTTCGTCAGCCTGCTGATCGGCGTCAACAACCAGTACCGCGGGCGTCCGCTCGACGAATACCGCGTCCAGTTCCAGGCGCTGCTGCAACGTGCGATTGGCTTTGCCGGTGGTCACCCCGAGCGTGTATTGGTGCTGTCCTTCCCCGACTGGGGCGCAACTCCGTTCGGCGCCGGCAGTGGCCGCGACCTGGCCGCCATCGAGATCGAGACCGACGAGTTCAACGCGGCTGCCGAGGTGATCAGCACCCAGCAGGGCGTGGCCTTCGTCGACATCACCGATATCAGCCGTGACCACGGTGACGACCCGGCGATGATTGCCGAAGACGGCCTGCACCCTTCGGCGCGGATGTACGCGCTGTGGAGCGCGCGCGCCCTGCCGGTGGCCGCGCACCTGCTTGGCGGCACGGACTGAGGCGATGGACGGCACGCCACGGAACGGCCCGCCCCTGCCCTGCACGCCCCTGACCGCCCCGCAGGCCCGCTTGATCGCAGAAGCATTCCGGCCAGCGCAGGCCTGGGGCAGCCGCCGCGACTACTACTACACCCGCGGCAAGCTCGGCAGCGATCCGCTGTACGACGGCGTGCTGCAGCATCTGCCTGACGATGGGCAGCCGGTGCTGGACCTGGGCTGCGGGCTGGGCCTGTTCGCCCATGTGCTGCGCCAGCGCGGCGGTACCCAGCATTACCTGGGCGTGGACGTGGATGCCGGCAAGATCACCCGCGCGCAACGTGCTGCCGCCGACCTGCAGGACGTGCGCTTCGACTGCGTGGATGTGCAGGCGCCGCTGCCGGCGCAGGCCGGGCACGTCCTGCTGCTGGACGTGCTTCAGTATCTGGACGCGGGCCCACAGCAGGCCCTGCTGCGCGCGGCCAGCGCACAGGTGGCCCACGGCGGCTGCCTGTTGCTGCGTACACCGCTGGCCACCGGCGATGGCCGCGACCGCACCACACGGGTGGCCGACCGGCTGGCCTGGCTGATCGGCTGGATGGGCACACGACCGCGCCACTATCCCGATCCGCAGGTGCTGCAGGCGACATTGATCGAGGCCGGATTGCAGGTGACGTCGCCCCGGCCGCTGCACGGGCGTACCCCCTTTAACAGCTGGCTGCTGGTGGCGCACCGCATCCGGTAGCGCCGGGCCATGCTCGGCGGATTCCATCCATGCCGCTGCGCTCGCCGGGCGTGGCCCGGCGCTACCGGTTATCCGGCCGGCAGCTGCGCCTTCAGCCCGCGCTCGTCCAGCGCCTGCAACACGCGCTCGATGATCACCAGGTTGTGCCCATGGGCGGCACCTTCGTGCAGCAGCACGATCGCGCCCGGGCGCAGGTCTGGCAGCAGCCGTGCCAGCACGCCGTCCGGCGTGCAGCCGACGCCGTCGTAGCCGCGCGCGCTCCACCCTACCCGGACCAGCCCCAACCGCTGCAGCACCGGCGCCACGAACGGATTGGTCATGCCCACCACCGAGCGGTACCAGCGCACCGGCTGGCCGCTTACCGCCTGCAGGGCATGCTGGCAGCCCTCGATCTCGGCGCGCATCGCCGCCGGGCCCAGCCGCCAGAAGCGTGCCTGCGGATGGCTGTGGCTGTGATTGCCCAGGTCGTGGCCACGGCGCAGGATCTCGGTCACCAGTTCCGGCTGTGCCAGCGCACGTTCCCCCACCAGGAAGAAGGTCGCACGTGCCTGGTGGCGGTCCAGCAGGTCGAGCACGGCGCGGGTTTCCGGACCGGGGCCGTCATCGATGGTCAGCCATACCGTGTTGCCGGCCTCCGGCAGTCGGCTCAGCACCGGCGCATAGAAGCGGCTGTTGGGCAGGAACACCGGCACCATGAACAATGCGTGGCTGGCCACCATCAGCGGCAGACCCCACTGCCAGCCGTCCAGGGCCCAGACCAGGATCACGACCAGCTGCGACGCCACCAGCCAGGGCAGCCAGCGCCAGGGGCGGGCCGGGATGCGATGCAATGTTCCTGCGTTGCTCATCCCCCATGATGCCATGGGGGTTAGAATTGATGATTCGAATTCCCGGAAACCCGACGTCCATGTCCCTCGATCCCGCCCTGCGTTCGCGCATCGAATCCATCCTCAACGCCAACCGCGTCGTGCTGTTCATGAAGGGCCAGCCGTCGATGCCGCAGTGCGGTTTCTCGGCCAAGGCCGTGGGCGCCCTGCAGGACCTCGGCGTCGAGTTCGCCCACGTCAACGTGCTGGCCGACCAGGAAATCCGTGAAGGCATCAAGGCCTACGGCGACTGGCCGACCATCCCGCAGCTGTACATCGACGGCGAACTGGTCGGCGGCAGCGACATCGTGCTGCAGATGGCCGCCAGCGGCGAGCTGAGCAGCGTGCTGGGCCTGGCTGCGCCGGACCGTACCCCGCCGAGCATCACCGTCACTCCTGCCGCCGTGGAAATGCTCAAGGGCGCGCTGGCCGATGCTCCGGGCGCTGCCCTGCAGCTGTCCATCGACGCCGGTTTCCAGCCGAACTTCCAGCTGGCCCCGCACGACGAAGGCGCGATTGCCGCCGAGTCCAACGGCCTGCGCGTGCAGTTCGACCTGGCCAGCGCGCGTCGCGCCAACGGCATCACCATCGACTGGGTGGACGACATCCGCGGCAAGGGCCTGGCGATCGACAACCCGAATGCGCCCAAGCCGGTGCAGGAAATCAGCGTGCGCGATGCCGACGACCTGGTGCGTGCCGGCAACATCACCCTGGTGGACGTGCGCCCGGCCGACGAGCGTGAAATCGCCGCCGTGGGCGTGCCGTTCAAGAGCTTCGACGGCAACGGCCGCGCCGCGCTGGAAGCCCTGCCGAAGGACACCGCGCTGGCCTTCATGTGCCACCACGGTGGCCGCAGCGCGCAGGCCGCCGAGCAGTTCCGCGCCCTCGGCTTCACCAAGGTGTTCAACGTCACCGGCGGCATCAACGCCTGGTCGGAAGACGTGGACAACGGCGTGCCGAAGTACTGATCGGCACTGAAAAAGGGGACGGAGGGGATTAAGTCGTTTTTGCCATAAACGACTTAATCCCCTCCGTCCCCTTTTTCTTAGCCGGCGAACCCGCCTTCGGCCAGGTAATCCAGTTCTTCCGGCGTGGGGATGCGGCCCAGCACGGCGTTGCGATGCGGGAAGCGCCCGAAACGGCGGATGATGTCGCGGTGCAGTTCGGCGTACTGCAGGTATTCCTTGTCACCCAGCACGTCGAACATCGCCACCGAGCGGTCCTGGTCCAGCGGATCCTCGGAGTGCTCGAACGGCAGGTAGATGAAGGCGCGCAGCTTCGGCACCAGCTGCAGGTCCAGGCCTTCCTCGATGGCACGCATGGCGTAATGCCGGGCCAGGCCATCGGTGGCGTAGGAATGGGCAGTGCCCCGGAAGCAGTTGCGCGGGAACTGGTCCAGCAGCAGCATCAGGGCCAGCGCCCCTTCGGCACTGCCCAGCCAATGCTCGCGCCCGCGCGAAGCGGCGGCGAAATGCTCATCCAGAAACAACTGGCGGAACTGCGCGTCGAACGCGTCGTCGCGGGCGAACCACTTCGCAGGGCCCGCCTCCTTCCAGAATTCCACCACTTGCGCGGCAACGTCCATTACCTACTCCCAGGCCCGGACGCCCCGCGCCCGGCCTTCATCATCATTCGTCGAAGCGCAGGTGGCGGACCGACTTGCCGTTGCGCCGGATAAGCTTAAGCGCCTCGATGCCGATCTGGATATGGTTTTCCACGAACTGGGAGCTGACCTTGGCATCGGAGGCCTCGGTCTTGACCCCGTCCGGGATCATCGGCTGGTCCGAAACCAGCAGCAGCGCGCCGCTGGGGATGTGGTTGGCGAAGCCGGCGGCGAACACCGTGGCCGTTTCCATGTCGATGGCCATGCAGCGCATCGCCCGCAGCCGCTCCTTGAAGGCCTCGTCGTGCTCCCAGACCCGGCGGTTGGTGGTGTAGACGGTGCCGGTCCAGTAATCGTGGCCGAGGTCGCGGATCATGGTCGAAACCGCACGCTGAAGCGCGAAGGCCGGCAGCGCCGGTACTTCCGGCGGCAGGTAGTCACCCGAGGTACCCTCGCCACGGATCGCCGCGATCGGCAGCACCAGGTCGCCCAGCTGGTTCTTGCGCTTGAGACCACCGCACTTGCCCAGGAACAGCACCGCCTTGGGCATCACCGCCGACAGCAGGTCCATGATGATCGCGGCATTGGGACTGCCCATGCCGAAGTTGATCATGGTGATGCCATCGATGGTGGCACTGGCCATCGGCCGGTCCAGGCCGATGACCGGCGCGCCGGTCAGCTCGGAGAACGTATGCAGGTAGCCGCCGAAGTTGGTCAGCAGAATGTGCTGGCCGAACTGGTCCAGCGGTACGCCGGTATAGCGCGGCAGCCAGTTGTCGACGATTTCCTGCTTGCTCTTCATGGGCAGTCCGGTACGGCGGGGGACCGGGTATTTTCAGCCACCCGGCCGGTGCCGTCGAGCCACCGCCGGCAGGCCTGTGAAGAAGGTCACTTGGCAAGCCCGCCGCCTCCGGGCTAGCGTCGACGGTTGGACCAGCTGCAAGGGGAACTGCATGGCATCGACGTTGTTGCGCGCCGGGGTAGCCCTGGCACTGCTTTCATTGAGCACGGCTCCGGCGGTGGGCGCCTCGCGCTTCGTCGCCGATCCCTACCCCAGCACCTACCAGGCGCATCCCGATGCGCCGGTGCTGATCCAGAACGCCACCGTGCTGACCGGCACCGGCCAGCGCCTGGACAATGCCGACGTGCTGCTGCGCGAGGGCCGCATCGTCGCCGTTGGCCGCCAGCTGCAGGCCGATGCCGGTGTCACCCGCATCGATGCGCAGGGCAAGTGGGTCACCCCTGGCCTGATCGACGTGCACTCGCACCTGGGCGTGTACCCCAGCCCCGGCGTCGGCGCGCACAGCGACGGCAACGAGATGACCGCACCGGTCACCGCCAACGTCTGGGCCGAGCACTCGGTGTGGCCGCAGGACCCGGGCTTCGCCACCGCACTGGCCGGCGGTGTGACCAGCATGCAGGTGCTGCCGGGCTCGGCCAACCTGGTGGGTGGCCGCGGCGTGACCCTCAAGAACGTACCCGCGGTGACCTACCAGGCGATGAAGTTCCCCGGTGCGCCCTGGGGCCTGAAGATGGCCTGCGGCGAGAACCCCAAGCGCGTCTATGGCGAAGGCAAGGGCGTTGCCCCCGCCACGCGCATGGGCAACGTGGCCGGCTACCGCGCCGCCTTCATCGATGCCGCCGACTACATCGCCAAGAACAAGCCGAAGCCGGCCAAGCGCAAGGGTTGGTTCGGCAGCGACAAGGGCGACAGCGCCGGTGATGCCGGCGGCAAGCGCGATCTCAAGCTGGACACGCTGGCCGGTGCGATCGAAGGCGACATCCGCGTGCACATCCACTGCTACCGCGCCGACGAGATGGCCACCATGCTCGATCTGGCCAAGGAATTCGGCTTCAAGGTAGCCGCCTTCCACCACGGCGTGGAGGCCTACAAGCTGGCCGACCGGCTGGCCGCCGACGGCGTCTGCGGTGCGCTGTGGGCCGACTGGTGGGGCTTCAAGATGGAGGCCTTCGACGGTATCCCGGAGAACATCGCGCTGGTCGACCGGCCGAAGAACAGCTGCGCCATCGTCCACTCCGACTCACCCGAAGGCATCCAGCGCCTGAACCAGGAAGCGGCCAAGGTGATGGCGTCCGCGCGCCGCGCGCGCATGCCGGAGATCACGCCCGAACATGCCATCACCTGGATGACCGCCAACGCCGCCAAGGCACTGGGCATTGAAGGCCAGACCGGCACCCTGGAGGCCGGCAAGATGGCCGATGTGGTGGTCTGGAACGGCAATCCCTTCAGCTCGTACGCGCTGGCCGAGCAGGTCTTCATTGATGGCCGCAGGTTGTACGACCGCAGTGCACCGGCAGCGACGCCGCGTTCCGATTTCCAGCTTGGCCAGGAGGTGCGCTGATGGGCGTGTTGAGCAAGCGTCGCCGGGCATGGCCCGGCGCTACCTTGGTTGCGCTGTTGTTGATGACAACCGCAGCCTCGGCGCAGGACCTGCTGGTGCGCAACGCGACCGTGCATACGGCCAGCACGCGTGGCAGCCTGCAGAACGCCGATGTGCTGGTGCAGGGCGGCATCATCCGCGCGGTGGGCAACGGCCTGTCGGCGCCGGCCGGCGCCAGCGTGGTCGAGGCCAATGGCCGTCCCCTGACACCGGCACTGTTCGGTGGCATCACCGAGACTGGCATCGAAGAAGTTTCCGGTGAATCGAGCACGGTGGACAGTTCTCTGAAGCTCGGTGAGCAGCCACTGCGGCCGGAATTCGACGTCACCCTCGCCTACAACCCGGCCTCAGTGCTGATTCCGGTCACGCGCCTGGAAGGCATCGGCTTCACTGTGCTGGGCGCTGCCACCGGCGGTGGTTTCGTGGCCGGCCAGGGCGGCGTGATGCGGCTCGATGGCAGCGCCGATCCGATCGGCCCGCGTGCGCTGTTCCTGCGCATCGGCGCGGCAGCCTCCGAACTGACCGGGCATTCGCGCGCCGCGCAATGGATGCTGTTGCAGCAGATGATCGACGAAGCACGCGGACAGGTGGCTGCGGACTCGCCGCACGCGCTGCTGACGCCAGCCGGACGCCGCACGCTCAGTCGCTACCTGGCCGGCCAGGGCCGCATCGTGGTGGAGGTGGATCGCGCCTCCGATATCCGCCAGCTGCTGCGCTGGGCCACCCGCGAAAAGGTGAAGATCGCCATCGCCGGTGCCAGCGAAGCCTGGCAGGTCGCGCCGGAGCTGGCCGCCGCACAGGTGCCGGTGTTCGTTGACGTGCTGGCCAACCTGCCGGCCAGCTTCGACCAGATCGGCGCCACCCTGGAAAACGCTGCGCGCCTGCAGCGTGCCGGCGTGGCGGTTTCCTTCGTGCAGCGCGGCGACGCCACCCACAACGCGCGCAAGATGCGCCAGCTGGCCGGCAACGCGGTGGCCAGCGGCCTGCCGTGGGCCGATGGCCTGGCCGGGCTGACCCGGGTGCCTGCACAGGCGTTTGGGGTGGCCGACCAGATCGGCAGCATCGAGCCCGGCAAGCGCGCCGACCTGGTGCTGTGGGAGGGCGATCCGCTGGACGTGGCGCACTATGCCGAGCAGGTCTGGCTGGGCGGCCGTGCGATGCCGATGCGCTCGCGCCAGACCGAACTGCGTGACCGCTACCTGCAGCGCAACGCGCAGCCCTGACCGCACACGAGGACACACCGATGGCGACACTGCGCTGGTACTTCGACCTCATCTCGCCCTACTCCTACCTGCACTGGCAGAAGCTGAAGCAGCTGCCGCAGTTCGCGCAGATCCAGACCGTGCCGATCGCCTTCGGTGCGGTGCTGCATCACCTGGGCAACCTGGGGCCGGCCGAGATTCCGGCCAAGCGCCGCTTCATCTACCGCCAGCTGCTGTGGACCGCGCAGGCCGAGGGCACACCGCTGCGATTCCCGCCCGGCCATCCGTTCAACCCGCTGCCCGCCCTGCGCCTGTGCCTGGCCGCCGGTGCCAGCGTGCAGGCGGTGGACGTCCTGTTCGACTGGATCTGGCGCGACGGCAACGCGGCCGACAGCCCTGACGCCCTGCGCGAACCGGCCGCACAGCTGGGTATTGACGATGTCGCCAGCGCCATCGCCGACCCGGCGGTGAAGGAGCAGCTGCGCCGTAACACCGAGGCCGCGATCAGCGCCGGGGTGTTCGGTGTGCCGACCCTGGCTATCGATGAGGAGCTGTTCTGGGGCAACGACTCGCACCCGCTGATGGCTGCCGTTCTGGCCGATCCTGACCTGCTGCGGCAGCCCGAATGGCTGCGCCTGGCCACCCTGCCGGTGGCGGTGCAGCGCAGTCGCTGAACAGGGCGTGGCGCGTTTCCCTCGCGCGCCTGGCTGGGATTTGAGATAGATTTCACGTTTCCGAACCTACAACCGCCCTGGAGGGGGAGCCGCGGATGCGCATCGGAATCGTCGTCGACTCGGCCTGCGACCTGCCGCCGGACTTCATCGCCACCCACAACATCGTGCTGCTGCCGATCACCGTACGCATCGGCGAAGCGGTGCTGGCCGATCATCGCGATGAACAGGCCACACTGAGCTTCCTGCACGCGCACGTGGCCGAACACGGCGCCGAGGCGGAAACCATTCCCTTCAGTGTCAACCAGATCCGCGACCTGTTCCTGCAGCAGCTGGTGATCGATTACGACCACGTGTTCTGCATGACCATCACCAAGACCCGCAGCCCGATCCACGACAACGCGCTGCAGGCCAGCTTCGCCATCCTCAACGACTACAAGCCGGTGCGCCAGGCGGCAGGCTACAACTCACCGTTCGCGCTGCGCGTGCTCGATACCCAGAACCTGTTCGCCGCGCAGGCGGTTACGGCGGTGGAAGCCGTGCGCCTGCGCGAGAGCAACGCCAGCGTGCAGCAGATCCGCGAGCGGCTGGAGGAGCTGGCCGGCAACGTGCACGGCTACATGGTCACCCGTGACCTGTACTACATGCGTGCGCGCGCACGGCACAAGGGTGACCGCAGTGTCGGCCTGCTCAGCGCCGCACTGGGCAGCGCGCTGGACATCAAGCCGGTGCTGCATGGCTACCGCGGCGAGACCGGGCCGGTGGCCAAGATCAAGGGATTCGACAATGCCGTGCAGAAGCTGTTCGCGGTGGTCGGCCAGCGCGTACGTGCCGGACTGATGACGCCGACGGTGTGCGTCAGCTACGGCGGAGAACTGGACGAGCTGCGTGCCCTGCCCGGCTACGCACAACTGAAAGAGGTCTGCGCCACCCATGGCGTGACCGTGTACGAATCGGTGATGAGCCTGACCGGCATGGTCAACGTCGGCAAGGGCGCGGTCACCGTAGGCTTCGCCGATGGGCCGCATCGGTTCGAATGAGCGCTGGCCACGGCCGGAATCTGCACATCGATTCCACTGCGGTTGTGCCAGTCTTGCCGCACTTCAAGGAGAACTCCATGCCTGCGCAGTACCACATCAGCCTGCCCGACCCGTCCAAGGCCCGCGGCAATGACCCTGACCTGTCCTTCCACTCGCAGGGCGCCGCCGGTTTCGCCGAAGAGCTGCAGGATGCCCTGCGCAGCGGCACGCTGTTCGAGCGCTGGAAGGCCAAGCAGCCCGACCCGGACGCGGTGGAACCGCAGTGGGGCGTGACCGATCCGGAGGCCACCGTGACCGGCGAGCAGAAGGACCTGCGCATCAACCTGGTCGCCACCACCCGCATCGACAGTGACGTGTTCAAGCAGCGCCTGCGCCTGCTGGCCGGCAGCCACTGGGAACTGCGCGACGTGCGTTGAGGCACCCGCCCGCCGGGCATGGCTCGGCGCTACCGTGCCCGTGTCGTGATCGACCCGGTGCCGATGACCATGCTCTGGTAGACGCCAACCTTGGTTGGCGCTTGCACAAACGGCTGCCAACCAAGGTTGGCCACTACTGACGCGCCGCCGGACATGGCCCTGCGCTTCCGAGGGCTGCTCCGGTAGATGCCAACCTCGGTTGGCGCTTTCCAACCCGCCGCGCATGTGGCTGGCACACTGTGGGAATGAGAAACAGAGATGCCATCACCCGGCCGGGTACGCGCGGCGAGAAGAAGCTGCGCGATGCCCCACGCCGACTACGCGACCTGCAGCATTGGGCTGACTGCTTCAGTGGTGCGTTTCCCTCGCCAGAGGAGTTGGGCAGTCAAGCTCGCTACTGGAACTACAAGGTTCCGACCCGAGCCGGTCTGATCGAAGGCCCGGCCACCACCCTGAGAATCCAGCGTGCCTGCGCCCAATCGCTCATCAGCGCCTGCGCAAATCTGATCCAGTCGCGGCCCGCTTCACAAGCTACTGTGCGGGTAACCTGCTGCATCGCCCAGCCAGGGATGTTCTCCAGCGAGATTTGCCTTTACCTGGACGAAGCGTACTTCCAGGGCCACGTCGCCTCGACAGCGGATGGCCAGGTCACCGCCATCACCTCGCGCAGTCTTTCCGCCGAATGGCAGCTCGTCCTACCCCAAGGCGTTGAGGAGCGAGGTGTGCAGGTCAGCATTCCTCCCACCGACCACGATGACGGTCTGGAACAGGAATACTGGTTTTACGGCGAGGTAGCGGACCGGTGTTGATGCGTCCACCGGGTCCACAGCACGTGGCCCGGCGCACGACGGGCTCTGGTAGACGCCACCCTTGGTTGGCGCTCCAAAAGAACTGCCGACCAAGGTTGGCAACTACCGACGAACCGCCGGGCATGGCCCGGCGTTTCCCTATCGCTACCAGCCTCCACCCAGCGCGCGGTACAGCTCTACACGCGCGATCGCGGCGGTGGCCTGGCTGTTGGCCAGCGCGGCCTGGTTGTCCAGTGCGATGCGCTGGGTGGTCAGCACGTCCAGCATGTCGACCACGCCGGCCTGGTACTGCCGGCGCGCCGCCCCCAGTGCCGTCTCGCTCTCATCCACCGCCACGTGCAGCTGCACCGTGCGCTGCTGCTCGGCACTGTAGCCATCCATGGCGTCATCCACTTCGTGCCATGCCTGCAGCACGGTACGGCGGAACTGCAGCGCCGACTGTTGCTGCTGCAGCCTGCTCAGCGCGAGGTTGGCCTTCAGCCGCCCGCCCTGGAAGATCGGTACGCTGATGGACGGCCCGATGCTGAAGCGGTGCGCGTTCCAGCCATCCAGATCATCCAGCTGCTTGGCCTGGAACCCAGCGTCGCCATTCAAGGTGATGCGCGGCAGGAAACTGGCCTTGGCCACGCCGATGCCGGCCGTTGCCGCGTGCAGTGCCGCTTCGGCACGACGGATGTCCGGGCGACGCTCGGCCAGTTCGCTGGGCAACCCCACCGCTACGGCCGGCAACGCCGGCCAGTCACGGCGTGCATCCTGCAGCTGCGCGTCCAGCGCCTGCGGCGGCTGCGCCAGCAGGAACGCCAGCGCATTGCGCAGCTGCGATTCACGATGCCGCAGCGGCGCGATGCGGGCCTGCAGCGATGCCACCTGCGCGGACGCGCTGGACACCTGCAGCGTGCTGGCCACGCCCTGCTGCTGGCGTGCCTCGGTCAGGCGCTTCATGTCGTGGGCGATGCTGAGGTTGTCCTCGGTGATCGCCAGCAGCTGCCGCGTCGCACGCAGCTGCAGGTAATCACGCGCGGTTTCCGCCAGCAGCGCGATGCGCACCGCATGTGCATCCTCCTCGGCCATCTGCACGCGTGCGTCGGCCGCTTCCACCTGGCGGCGCACACGCCCCCACAGGTCCAGCTCCCAGCTCAACCCGATGCCGGCCTGGAACAGCCCGTAGTCATCACGGCCGCCGTTGCCGGACGGATCATTCAGGCCCACCTCGCTGTTGCGTGCACGCACGCCACTGGCGCTCGCGCTGACGCTGGGCAGGCGATCGGCGGCGGTGATGCCGCGTGCAGCACGGCTCTGCTGCACGCGGTTGGCCGCCAGCTGCAGGTCCAGGTTGGCCGCCAGCACCTGGTTGGCCAGCTGCCCCAGCAGCGGATCGTCGAAACCGGCCCACCAGGCCGCGTCCTGGTCGATGGCGTTGCCGGCGACGGCCTCACCCTGCCAGTGGCTGGGCAGTTCCGCCTGCGGGCGTACGAAGTCCGGCCCCATCGTGCAGGCAGCCAAGGCCGTGCACAGGCTGGCCGCAACGAAGGTGCGGAACACGGTGACTGCGCTCATGCGCCCTCCCCGCTCTTGTGGCCCGGACTGTGCTGCACGCTCTGCGCGCGCGCGCGGCTGCCCAGGTCAACGCTGGCTTCCACCGACATGCCGGCACGCAGCTGGTCCAGCAGCGGCTGGCCCGGCTCCAGCACGATCTTCACCGGAATGCGCTGCACCACCTTGGTGAAGTTGCCGGTGGCGTTCTCTGGTGCGACTGCAGCAAAGGTGACGCCGGTGGCTGGTGCAATGCTGTCGATGTGCCCGCGCAGCGGCTTGCCCGGGAATACGTCCACCTTCAGTTCGACCTGCTGGCCGGCCTGCATGCGGGTCATCTGCGTTTCCTGGAAGTTGGCGACCACGAAGGCGCGCTTCAGCGGCACCACCGCGGCCACCGGCGTACCCGGCGTCAGGTAGGCACCCACGCGCACCGCGCGGCGACCGACCATGCCATCGATCGGTGCGCGCAGCACGGTGTGCGACAGATCCAGTTCGGCGCGCGCCTGCGCCGCTTCCGCACGCTGCACCGCCGCCTGTGCAGCCTGCACGCCCGCGCTGAGGATGTCGGTGCGCTGGCGTGCGGTCGACAGCGCGGCCTGGCCCTGCTGCAGATGCGCACTGGCCACGGCCTGCTTCGACTGCGCCTGCTGCGCGTTCTGCACGGTACCGGCGCCGTCACGGGCCAGTTCGCGGTAACGCTGCTGGTCGGCACTGGCCAGGGTCAGCTCGGAACGGCTGACATCGACACTGGCCCTGGCCTGCGCGATCAACGAGTCCTGCTGGGCCAGTGCGGCCTGCGCATTGGCCAGCTGTGCACGGGCATTGGCGAGGTCGGCACGGGCCGCCTGCAGGGCGACCTGGTAGTCGCGGTCGTCGATGCGGGCCAGCACATCACCGGCCTTCACCGACTGGTTGTCCTCGACTTCCACAGCACTGACGAAGCCGGGAATCTTCGGCGCTACCAGGGTGTAGTCGGCCACCACGTACGCATTGTTGGTGGTCTGGTGGCCGCCATCGCGCAGCAGCAGCCACGCGCCGACGGCCAGGGCCAGCACGCCCAGGCCCAGGCCGGTGTTGAGGGTGGTTCGATTGATCGTCATGAGGGGGTTCCTGCGAAAGGTTCAGGCCACGGCACGTGGCGGATGGATGCGGGTGGGCATCCAGGCAATGAGGGGAATGAAGGCCAGCGCCACCAGCGCGACCACCCAGTACAGGTCGGCCGAGGTCAGCGCCTGCACCTGTGCATGCAGGCGCGCGCCCAGCTGCGGGCCCTCGGCCAGCCACGGCTGCTCGCCAAGGCGGTCGACCAGCACGGTGGAATGGAAATGACGGCGGCCCTGGGCGACGGCATCCAGCACGCCGCTGGCGAGCACGGCAGCAAAGCCCTTGACCGTGTTGAACCACGCCGAAGCGAACGGACCGTCCTGCGGTGCCAGCCCGCCAGTGGCCAGCATCAGCAGCGGCAACACCGCCATCGGCTGGGCGAATACCTGCAGCAGCTGTACCCACAGGAAGTTGTCGCGGATCCAGGCCACATCCAAGTGCGAGCCCAGCCAGCAGGCCAGCGCCAGCATCGCCAGGCCGGTGGCCTGCACCCAGCGGCAATCCACTGCGCGGATGTTCAACAACGCCGCCACCAACGGCAGTGCGATCACCTGTGGCAGCGCCACCCACAGCAGCATCGGTGCGGTCTGCAATGGCCGGTAGCCCTGCACGCTGGCCAGGAATCCGGAGGGAATCGAGATCACCGCCAGCAGCACGAACAGCACGCCGCCCAGCGTCACCAGCGAGTAGCTGAGGTTGCGGTTGGCCAGCAGCTGCAGCTTGAAGAACGGCAGCGGGTGGAACCATTCATTGATCATGAACAGCACCATCAGGCCGGCGCCGCCACCGATCATCAGGGTGATCATCGGCGAGTCGAACCAGTTCAGGCGCGGGCCCTGCACCAGGCCCAGCACCAGCAGCACCAGCGCCGGCAGGCCCAGCGCCAGGCCCACGCCATCGAACTGGGCAAAACGCTCCAGCCGCAGCGGGTCCTGCGGCAGGCCCCAGCTGACCATCGCCATGGCAGCCAGGCAGTACGGCACGATCTGCCAGAACGCCCAGTGCCAGCCCACCTGCTCGACCCAGAACGCGGCCAGCGGCGTGCCCATGCTCGGGCCGAAGGTAGCGGTCAACGCGTAGCCCGCCAGGCCATACAGCTTGATGCCGGGCGGCAGGAAGCGCAGTGCCACGCTCATCAGCAGCGGCGGCAGCGCACCACCACACAGCCCCTGCAGCGCGCGCAGCAGCAGGAACACCTGCAGGTTCGGCGCAAGCGGGCAGAGCACGCCCAGCACCATGAAGCCACCGATCATCGCCAGCGCGAAGCGGCGCAGCGAGAAGGTGGCGGCACACCACGGGGCGAAGGCCATCGCGCTGACCGACATCGCGCTGTAGAGGGCGACGATCCAGCTGCCGTCATCGACGCTGAAACCCATCGCACCACGGATGTCGGCCAGGGCGACCTTGGTGATGTTCTCGTTGAAGCCCGACACCAGCACCGCCAGCAGCACGCCACACAGGCCGACCAGAACGCGGCGGTCGAGCCCGGGGGCGGCGGCAGGACGGGGCGCAGCAGCGGCCAGGACAGCGGCGGCCGGCGTACTCATCGCCGGGCACCGATCCGTGCAGTGCACGGCATGTTGGGGGTCATTGGAATGCGCTCAGTGAAACTCCGGGGAGCGCAGTCTAGGGAGCTGGTACCCTGCGAAAAATGGCGCAACCCGCATCCCAGGCGTGCGTCACGCGCACGCATGAAAGTGTCAGCGCGGAGCCTCCCCTGCGCTAGCGCGGAGCCTCCCCTGCGCTTTCGCACATGGTCTTGATCGAGCGCCGCAGCCACTGGTGCGCAGCATCGTTGTCCAGCCGCGGGTGCCAGGCCTGGACGATGGCGGCGGTGCGCACCGGGATCGGCAGCGGGAACAGGCGCAGCGGCAGGCGCATGCTGACGATCCGCTCCAGCATCACGCTCGGCATCTGCGGCAGGATCAGGTCCGACTCGGCGGCAGCGAAGATCGCGCCGTGGAAGGTCGGGCTGATCAGCGCCACCCGCCGCTGCAGGCCCAGCGTGGCCAGGTCGTCATCGATCGGGCCACGCGGCAGCCCCCGCCGCGACACCGCGATGTGGTCGCAGGCAGCAAAACGCTCGGCGCTGATCTCCTCATCGAACAACGGATGATCTTCGCGCGCGGCGCCCATGAACGAGGTACTGAACAGGTTCTGCACCTTGGTATCGGGTGCATGCTTGCCGGCGGTGCTGATGTACAGGTCGATCCGGCCCTGCGCCATCGCGTCGTCGTCGGTATCGCCCTCGGGCACGAAGCGCAGCACCGCGCGCGGCGCCTGCTGGCGGAACAGTTCACGCAGGCGTCCGCCGAATCCACCGATGAAGACATCATTGGCGCGGACATTGAAGGTGCGCTCCAGGGTGCGCAGGTCGATCTCGCGACCGGCGTTGAACACACGGTGGGCCTGCTCGATCACATCGCGGACCTGCTCACGCAGCTGCAGCGCGCGGGGCGTGGGGGCCAGACCGCGGCCGGCACGCACCAGCACCGGGTCGCCCAGCGCGGTGCGGATCCGGCCCAGGGTACGGCTCATCGCCGGCGCGCTCAGGTTCATCCGCCGCGCGGCGGCGGCCACGCTGCATTCGTCAATCAGCACGTCCAGTGCCAGCAACAGGTTCAGGTCCGGCAGGGGCATGACAGTCTCCAGTAAATCAGATGACTCTACGACACTTGTAACCACAGTCGATTGCGTTTTACGCATTCATTGACTGCCGCGCACGGCATGGGTGCGCGCAGTGACATCGGCGACCATCCCCGGCCTGCCAAGGAGACATCCATGTTCAATACCCTGCTGGTCGCCCTGGACGGTGGCCCCCAGCACGCACGCGTGCTGGACCTGGCCGCAGCCATCGCCGGCCCCCACAGCCGCCTGCACCTGCTGTGCGTGCTCGACCCCGAATTCGCGCTGGCGGCCGATGCCAGCGAAGCCGACCGCATCGAGTACCCGGAAGCCGCCCGCCAGCGCTCGCGGGCCGAAGCGGTGCTGGCCGAAGCCCTGGCCGAGCTGCGCGAGCGCGGCGTCGACGCCATCGCGCAGATTCCCTCGGGTGACCCGGGCGAAGTGATCAGCGAGCAGGCCCGGCGCCTGAAGTGCGACCTGATCGTCATCGGCCACCGCCACCTGTCCCGCCTGGAACGCCTGTTCGAACCCTCGATCGGGCAATGGACCATCGACCACGCGCCCTGTCCCGTGCTGGTGGAAACCCGCGACCCACAACCCTAGCAACCATGGCCTCCCGTTCCCCGTTGTTTCCCACCCGCGTCAACTACCGCGCCTTCGGCCGCCAGTTCGGCCGCGGCGAACAGGCACTGCTGGCTGCGATACGCCAGCTGCACGATCCTGATCAACAGGCCGATGGACTCGCCCAGCTGAGCAGCCTCGGTATTGATCCCGAAGGCTGCGACGCGTTCGTCGGCCTGCTGCCGCTGCTGGCCACGCCCACCGCCCCGATCGACCTGCTGCCCGCTGGTTCACCGTTCATCGCGGCCAGCGAACTGGACCTGCTGGTCTGCCTGCTGCGCATCGCCCAGTGGCGGCATGCACGCCCGCGCGAAGATGACACGCTGGCACCGTTGCGCCAGCAGCTGGCGCGCTGTGCGATGGCCGTGCAGGCGGCAAACCTGCCGTTGCGCCAGCGCTCGTTGTCACCGGTCGGGCTGAGGCTGCTCGATCCGACCGGCTGGTTGCGGCAGCGATAAGCCGTCGCGCCCCCCGTGTGATCGCATGCAGAGAGCTGCTCAGCAGTCCATCGTTCCGTGCGTGCTGCCCTCGTCATCCAGCACGTGCGCATGCAGGATCACCTGGTTGCGGCCAGCCCGCTTGGCGGCATACAGGCCGGCATCGGCGTCTGCCAGCAACTGATCGGCACTGGCCAGAGCCGGCGGATGCAGGTAACCCACGCCGACGCTGATGCTGACCGGGCCTTCCGGCAATGGCAGCGCTTCGACCGCTTCGCGCAGCCGCTCGGCCAGCGCCAGCACGCCCGACAACGGGCTTCCGGGCACGATGACGGCGAACTCTTCACCGCCATAACGCGCAACGCTGTCACCACCGCGACCGGCTATGGCCTTCAGCACCCCGGCCACCGCCTGCAGGCAACGATCACCGGCCGGATGGCCGTGCTGGTCGTTGAAGGCCTTGAAGTGGTCGATATCCACCAGCAGCAGGCCCAGCTCGGTGCCGCTGCGCCGTGCGCGATTCCACTCGGACGTCAGCCGTGCGTCGAACTCGCGGCGGTTGGCCACGCCGGTCAGGCCATCCTGCCGCGCCAGTTGATCCAGTGCTGCCTGGCGTTCCAGAAGATCGGTCTGCAGCAGGACGCTGCGCAGGCCGAAGCCAAGGGTGGCTACGACGAAGCCGGCAACGGCCAACGGCCGCGCATGATCGACCACCAGCGTGCCGACCACCAGCAGCAGCAATGGCAGGATGATCGGACCGGCGGCCTGCACCGTCCTCGCCAGCCGCGGGTGTGCCGTGGTGCCTGTGTCCGGCCTCGTGTCCAGCGCCAGGCAGGCGATCAGCAGAAAAGGTACGTCGATCAGCAGATCGTTGAACGCACCGAATGCATCATCGGAGGTGTAGTGGTTGATGTAGTAGGCCACCAGCAGATAGGCCAGTGCGTACAGCGCCAGTGCGCGGAAGAACCTGCGCCGTTCGGGCACGTCGCCGGCCAGCCATCGCACCACGGCGAACGCGGCGATACACAGGTTCTGGATGTCGAACATGCGCTGCATGTTGGACATCGCATGGGCGTCGATGTCGACACGGGCGGCGAACGATGCGGTGTGCACGAAGAACAGCACACCCAGCAGCGCCGCCATCGCCGCGTCGATCAGGCTGATGCTCAGACGCTCGCGGCGTGCCCGCGCCAGGATGAACACCAGGGGCACGCCATACAGCACGTAAAGGAACAGGCTTGCGCGCGGGGTGAAATCAGCACGCCCGGCGCCCAAGGCGTCGATCATGTTGAACGCCATGCCGCCGGCCCACAGCAGCAGTGCCAATGCCGTGGCGCGCCACCCCAGTGCCGCGCGGTCGCGGCGGGCCCGCCACAGGCAGGCGGCCGCCGCCAGCAACGGGGCGCCGGTCAGGAAAACGAAGGAGCCGACCCCGGCGGGGCCAGGCCACAGGGCCACGACCAGGCCGTGGCACAGCACATACAGCAGCGCCAGCACTACCGGCATGCATCCCCCGATCCGCAAGGCCGTATGGGCGCACGATAGCCCCGCCCGCGCCACGGCCACGTGATCCAATACGGCAATACGACACGTCG
>NZ_JAOECR010000064.1:0-21950 GCF_029836955.1 Stenotrophomonas sp. GD04054
CGTGCTTCATCAAGCGCCGCTTGGCCTTGACCTGCCGCTCGGTGAGGACGTTCTTCTTGCCCTCGTACGGGTTGGTACCCTCGCGGAAGATGAAGCTCACCGGCGTGCCGATCAGCTTGAAGCGCTTGCGGAAGAAGTTCTCCAGGTAGCGCTTGTACGACTCCTGCAGTTCCTTCAGGCGCGTGCCGTGCACGATGAAGGTCGGCGGGTTTGCCCCGGCCGGGTGCACGTAACGCAGCTTGGAGACATGGCCGCGGATGGTCGGCGGCGGGTTGGTCTCATACGCCACTTCCAGCGCCTTGTTCACTTCGCTGGTGGTGAAGGTCTTGTTCGCCGATTCGTGCGCGCGGTGCACCGCACGGAACAGCTCACGCAGGCCCGAGCCATGCTTGGCCGAGATGCGCACGGACTCGGCCCACGGCACGAAGCCCAGCTTCAGCGACAGCATGGTTTCCGCCTGCTCGCGCTGGTACTCGGTCAGGCCATCCCACTTGTTGATGGCGATCACCAGCGCGCGGCCGGCATCGAGCACGGCACCGAGCACGGTGGCGTCCTGGTCGGTCACGCCTTCGGTGGCGTCGAGCATCAGCACGGCCACCTGGCACTGCTCGATCGACTGCATGGTCTTGACCACCGAGAACTTCTCGACGACCTCGTCCACGCGCGAACGACGGCGCAGGCCGGCGGTGTCGATCAGGCGGTACTCGCGGCCATCACGCTCCAGGTCCACCGCGATCGAGTCGCGGGTGGTGCCCGGCACGTCGGAGGCGATCATGCGCTCCTCGCCGAGGATGCGGTTGACCAGGGTGGACTTGCCCACGTTCGGGCGGCCGACGAAGGCGATGCGGATGCGGTTCGGATCGTTGTCCAGCTCTTCGCCGCTGCCTTCTTCCGGCAGGCGCTGGACCACTTCGTCCAGCAGGTCGTCCAGACCCTGGCGATGCGCAGCCGACACGGTCAGCATCTCGCCGAAGCCATAACGGGCGAACTCCGAACGCACGGTGTCCTCGTCGGTGCCGTCGATCTTGTTGATCAGCAGCAGCGTCGGGCGCGACAGCTTGCGCAGCCAGGCCAGGATCTCGTCGTCCATCGCCGAGGTACCCTCACGGGCATCGACCACGAACAGGATCAGGTCGGCTTCCGCCGCAGCGGCACGGGCCTGGCGGGTGGTAGCCCCTGCCAGACCCTCTTCCTCTTCCGCGATACCGCCGGTGTCGACGACGAGGAAATGATTGTCCTCGTCCAGACGGCAGACACCGTAGTTGCGGTCGCGGGTGACGCCGGGCTGGTCATGGACCAGCGCGTCACGGGTGCGCGTAAGCGCATTGAAAATAGTCGACTTGCCGACATTCGGCCGTCCAACCAGGGCGACCAAAGGCAGCATCGCGATTACTCCAATTTTTAATTTGCCAACCGGAAGGCGGTCAGCTTGCCATCAACGTTCTGCACCAGCAGCACCCCGTCTACGACGATTGGCTGGGCCAGCAGGGCGTCACCGCCGCTCTTTGCCCGTGCCGCCATCGCACCATCGGAGGTCTGCAGCCAGTGCACGTATCCCTTGTAGTCGCCGACCACGACGTAGTCGCCGTGCAGTGCCGGGCCGGTCAGCGAGCGACGGGCCAGTGCGGTCTGCGACCACATCGCCGCGCCGCTGGCCTTGTCCAGGCCGAACACGCCGCCCTTGTTGTCGGTGACAAACACATTGCCAGACGAGACCGCCACGCCACCGGCACCACCATGGTCGCGCGCCCACAGCGGGCGACCGGTCGGGCCTTCGATGGCCATCGTCTGGTTCTTGAAGCTGCTCACGAACAGGGTGTTGCCATCCAGCACCGGCGCACCGTCGACATCGGCCATGCGCTCCAGCTCGGTACGGCCTTCACCGTTGCCCACATTCTGTTCCCACAGGGTGCGGCCATCCTGCTGGGCCAGGGCGGCAACCGCGCCCTCGTCCTTGCCGATGAACAGCACGCCCGGGCCGGTCACCACCGGCGCGTTGCCACGCACGGTCAGCGCCGGCAGCTCGCTCGGGTTGAACCACTTCTGGGTGCCGTTGCCGGCATCGAACGCGGTGATGCGGCCGTCATTGCTGCGCACGTAGACCGCGCCCTGGGCGATGGCCGGCGCGGCGATGACTTCACCCGGAACACGGGCGCGCCACTTCTCGCTGCCATCGTTGATGTCCAGGGCGATGACCTGGCCATCGAGCGTGCCGATCACGACCAGGTTCTCACCGACCCCCGGGCCGCCGGACAGGCGCAGCTTGGCCTTCTTCTTTTCCTTTTTCGGCTCCCAGGTCCAGACCTTCTTGCCGGTCTGCAGGTCGATGGCGTGCACGCCACCGGTGAGTGCCGCAGCGAACACGTGGCCGTTGGCCACGGCCGGGCCCTGGCGCACGCCGATGCGGCGCTCGCCCTTGCCGAGGTTGACCGACCAGGCCTTGTTGACCTTCAGGGTCGGCTCGAACTTGACCAGCTCAGCCGGTTCCTGTGCCTTCTTCGCGGCCGCGTCCTTGCCGGCGAACCAGCCCTTCACGGTGCTGCAGCCGGTCAGGGCCATGCCCATCAGGAGCACGGTGGCGACGCGGGTGATCATGACCTTCTGACTCATCAAACCGACTCCGCAGGGGCGGCAACGGTGCCGCCGGCGTCCATAACCTTGGTTTCCAGCAGGCGCCGCTGCGGCGCTGCCACGTCCAGCGACTTCAGCGCTTTCTCGTACTGGCCCCGGGCGTCATCACGCTTGCCCTGCGCCATCAGCGCGTCGCCATGGATTTCCAGGCTGCTGCTGTCGGTGGCGCTGCCCAGCAGCTTGATCGCCTCGTCACTCTTGCCGGTGGCCACCAGCAGGCGGGCCACACGCTGGTCGACCACGCGCTGCAGGTCACCTTCGACCTTCACGCCGCGCAGGGTGGCCAGGGCTTCTTCGTTCTTGCCGGCGTCGACCTGGGCCTTGGCCAGCTGCAGCGCCGCGAGGTCGCCGTAGATGCTGGACGGGCCGGCTTCGAGCGCCTTGACCGCCTTGGAGGCGTCGTCGAGCTTGTTCTGCTGCAGGCCAACGAGCGCCTTCTGGTACTCGACATTGGCCGAGGCCAGCTTGCCGCCCTGATCCTTCTGGTACCACTGCCAGCCGGCAATGGCACCGATGGCGATGACTACGCCACCGAGGATGCTGGCGCCATTCTTCCGCAGCCAGCTGCGGACGCGTTCACTTTGTTCGTGCTCGTCGAGCAGATCGTCGATCGCCATGCGTACTCTCGCCCCGCCCATCGGGAGGGACCATTGGGATTAATCGAAGGTGGTGAAACCGCGCCTCAGTGCGAAACCGGGACTACGGAGCCTTCAGAGGATACCTGAAAGCGTGCCACGTTGGCTCGCTGGTAGGGGGTCAGATCGACGATAGCGCCGTTCTGCTGAACCTGGACCGCCGAGGCGTTGCCCAGGGTCACCCGGGTCACCTGCCCCGGCGTGAAGCTGCGGCTCTCGCCGGATTTGATCAGCGCCTTCTCGACGGTAGCGCCGTCAGGGCCGCCGATATCGACCCAGCTGTCGCCGCTGAACTGCATGTCCAGCGTGTTGGCGGCAGCCGCTGGTGCCGGGGCTGAACGCGGCACCGGGGCCAGCGAGGCTACGTACGGGGTGGCGGCCGGCTTGCTGGCCGGGGCGCTCGCCACGTCAGCCACGGCGGCCGGCTCGACGCCGGCGGCAGACGGGGTCACCGGCACAGCGGCCGGGATCGCGTCCAGCGAAGCGGTGTTCGGCGACGGCGTCGCACTGCCATCAAAATGACCACGGGTGGCGAACCACACCGGCACCGCCAGCACCGCGGTGATACCGACATACAGCACGCGACGGCCGAGATTCTCGGCAATGCGGCGCGCACGCGGGGTATGGGTATGGCTGACCAGGGTGGGCGGAACCACCGGGCCGACCTGGGCCTGCTCGAGCAGCTGGCTCACATCCACGTCCAGCAGGCGCGCGTAGCTGCGCAGCTGGCCGCGCACGAACACCGGCGCCCCCAGCTTCTGCCATTGTTCCTCTTCCAGCGACTTGACCACCTGGACCGGCATGCGCAGGCGCGAGCCGACATCTTCGAGGGTCAGTCCGGCCGCCTCGCGGGCCTGGCGCAGGCGGCTGCCGCAGCCGGCCGCAGTCTCGAGAGCGCTCACAGTCTGGTCATCAATCACAATGCATCAACCCTGGAGTTAGGAGCCCGCTTCCTGCGGAAATTCCTGTCGAATGCGCTGAAGATAGCGGTCAGATGCCGCCCGATCACCCAGCCGCGCTTCGATTTGAGACGCAAGTTGTAACACGGAACGCGTTGCGGGTGCAGCCGCAATCCTACGTTCGGCGAAGGCCCGGGCCTCCATGAAGCGGCCCTGGCGGAAGCTGAGCTGGGCCATCGCCTCCAGCGCGACCGGGTTTCCCGGCAGCGTTGCCAGCGCCGCACGCAGGTCGCGCTCGGCACGTTCGAACTGGCCGGCATCCAGCGCACAGCCCCCGGCATTGGCCTGGGACTCGGCCGGCGTGGCGTAGCCCGGCGCCTGCAGCGCACGATCGAACCAGACCAGCGACTCGGCCGGCCGGCCCTGCTGGCACAGCCACGCGCCGTAATTGTTGAGGATGTCCCCGCGCTGCGGCGCCTGCTCGGCAGCCCTGCGGAAGCTCTCGCCAGCCTGTTGGGTGCGGCCACGGCGCTCGTCGATGCCGGCCAGCAGCACCAGCGCATCGGGCGACTCGGGGGCCAGCTTCAGCGCCTCGCGCGCCTTGCGCTCGGCCGCATCGAGGTTGCCCACCTGCATGTCGCGCGCGGCCAGGGCCAGCAGGTCCTGCAGGCGCACCTGGCGCCGCACGCTGTCCGGATCACGGACCGAGTAGACCGGCGCCTCGCTGGGGCCCAGCTTGGCCTTGGGATGGGATTTGCAGCCACCGACCGCAACGGCCAGCACGCCTGCGAACAGAACCAGCCAGAGGCGGTCAGGCCGCGGCATCGCTCCCCTTCCCCGCCTGCAGCGTCTTGTTGAACTCCGCCTGGCGGCGGGTGCGGTCCATCACCTGGCCCTTGAGCTGGCCACAGGCGGCGTCGATGTCGTCGCCACGGGTGCGGCGGACCATGGTCAGCACGTTGCTGTCGAGCAGAATCTTCTGGAAGGCACGGATGTGCGCTTCTTCCGAACGCTCGTAGCGGGTGCCCGGGAACGGGTTGAACGGAATCAGGTTGACCTTGCCCGAATCCTTGGCCTGCACCGCGTTGTCGAACTGCCGCATCAGGCGGGCCAGCTCGCGGGCATGCTCGGGCTTGTCGTTGATGCCCTTCATCAGGGTGTATTCGAAGGTGACCGATTCGCGGCGCTTGTTGGCGCGCAGGTAGCGTGCGCACGAGGCCATCAGCTCGGCGATCGGATACTTCTTGTTGAGCGGCACCAGGGTCTCGCGCAGCGCATCGTTCGGCGCATGCAGCGACACCGCCAGCGACACGTCGCTTTCGGCAGACAGGCGGTCGATCTGCGGCACCAGGCCGGAGGTCGACAGGGTCACGCGCTTGTTGGCCAGGCCGTAGCCCAGGTCGTCGCGCATCACGCTCATGGCGCGCACGACGTTGTCGAAATTCATCAGCGGCTCGCCCATGCCCATCATCACCACGTTGGTGAGGCGGCGCATCTGGTGCGGCACGTTGCCCAGGTGGCGTGCGGCAACCCACACCTGGCCGATGATCTCGGCGGTGGTCAGGTTGCGGTTGAAGCCCTGGGTGGCGGTGGAGCAGAACGTGCAGTTCAGGCCGCAACCGACCTGCGAGGACACGCACAGCGTGCCGCGGGTCTTGTCCGGGATGTACACGGTCTCGATGGCGTTCTTGCCATCCACGCCCATCGCCAGCAGCCACTTGTGGGTGCCGTCGGCGGAGGGCTTGTCGAACACGATGTTCGGAACCAGCACCTCGGCATGGGCCTGCAGCTTGGCGCGCAGGACCTTGCCGAGGTCGGTCATTTCATCGAAGTCGGTGACGTAGCGATGGTGGATCCACTTCATCACCTGATGGGCACGGAACTTCTTCTCGCCGAGAACCTCGACGAAGAACTTCTCCAGGCCCGCGCGATCGAGGTCGAGCAGGTTCTGCTTGCCAGCCGTGGGTGCCGACTTCGGCAGCGGCTGGATGGCGGGGGACTGTACGACCTCGTTCACGGCATTACTCTCAGCGCGAAACGACTTCGGTGGCGGCGAAGAAGTAGGCGATTTCAATCGCGGCATTCTCGACCGAGTCCGAGCCGTGGGCGGCGTTGGCATCGATGGATTCGGCGAAGTCGGCGCGGATGGTGCCCGCAGCGGCTTCCTTCGGGTTGGTGGCGCCCAGCAGGTCGCGGTGGGCCAGGACGGCGTTCTCGCCTTCCAGGGCCTGGATCATCACCGGGCCGGAGATCATGAACTCGACCAGCGCGTTGAAGAACGGACGCTCGCGGTGCACGGCGTAGAAGCCTTCGGCTTCACGGCGCGACAGCTGCTTGTACTTGGCGGCCACGACCTTCAGGCCGGCCTTCTCGAAGCGGGCGTAGATTTCGCCGATGACGTTCTTGGCAACGGCGTCCGGCTTGATGATCGAAAGGGTGCGCTCCAGCGCCATGGGATGTCTCCAATGGAATCGGGCCGCTGATGGCCCGAAGGGTAACATGAAAAAAACCCGCGTCGGGACGCGGGCTTAGCCTGATAAACGTAGGCGAATTGTAAAAGATAAAGCGGCAGCGTGGTAGTGCCGGCCGCTGGCCGGCAGGCTGGCGCCCCACGGGCTGCCTGCGGTTGCCGGCCAGCGGCCGGCACTACCCTTTGCGCCCATTCACCCACCTGAGTGAAATCTGACCGGTCCGGGCATTTTTGCTGCACTGCAAAATGCCATACGCTACCGTCTGGTCCTAGTATCAAACAATCGTTTGATTAAGGTCCGCCCGCCGATGGCCAAACCCGCCCACTTCTCGACCAAGGACCGGATCCTCGGCGCGGCCGAGGAGCTGTTCGCACAGCACGGCTTCGCCGGCACGTCGCTGCGCCAGGTGACCAGCCAGGCCGACGTCAACATCGCCGCGGTCAACTACCACTTCGGCTCCAAGGAAAACCTGGTCAACGAGGTGTTCCGCCGCCGCATGGACGAGATGACCGGCGCGCGCCTGGCGCAGCTCGAGCGCGCCCGCAGCGAACACCCCGGGCAGCTGCGCCCGGTGCTGGCCGCCTTCGTCGAACCGGCCCTGGCGCTGGCCCAGGACCGCCAGAACGGCGGCGCCTTCGTGCGCGTGATCGCCCGCGCCTACGCAGAGAAGAACGACAACCTGCGCAAGTTCCTGTCCGACCACTACGGTCACGTGCTGCGTGCGTTCGGCAAGGCGATTGCCGAATGCGCACCCGACCTGAGCAAGGAAGAGCTGTACTGGCGCCTGGATTTCCTGGCCGGCTCGCTCACCTATGCCATGGCCGACTTCGGGCTGATCAAGCGTCCCGCCGGTGTCACCGAAGCGGCGCATCGTGCCCATGCCGCCCACGAACTGATCCATTTCGCCGAAGCCGGGTTCCGCGCCGCCGCACGCGCCAGCGCCCTGCCCGCTTCCCCTTGATTCCACCCAGTAACTGCTGACCAACAAAGGCCCTACACCATGTCCAATTCCCTGCTAGTCCGCCGCGCCGCCGTGCTGGGTGCCGGCGTCATGGGTGCCCAGATCGCCGCCCACCTCACCAACGCTGGCGTCGACACCGTGCTGTTCGACCTGCCCGCCAAGGAAGGTCCGGCTGACGGCATCGTGCTGAAGGCGATCGCCAACCTGGGCAAGCTGAGCCCGGCGCCGCTGGCCAGCAAGTCGCTGGCCGAAGCCATCACCCCGGCCAACTACGAGTCCGGCCTGGAGCAGCTGAAGGACTGCGACCTGATCATCGAGGCCATCGCCGAGCGCATGGACTGGAAGCAGGACCTGTACAAGAAGATCGCGCCGTTCGTGGCGGACCACGCGGTGCTGGCCTCCAACACCTCGGGCCTGGGCATCAACAAGCTGGCCGACGTGCTGCCCGAGCAGCTGCGCCACCGCTTCTGCGGCGTGCACTTCTTCAACCCGCCGCGCTACATGCACCTGGCCGAGCTGATCCCGGCCACCACCACCGACGCCGCCGTGCTGGAAGGCCTGGAAGAATTCCTGGTCACCACCTTGGGCAAGGGCGTGGTGTACGCCAAGGACACCCCGAACTTCATCGGCAACCGCATCGGCGTGTTCTCGATCCTGTCCACCATCCACCACACCCAGCAGTTCGGCCTGGGCTTCGATGAAGTGGACGGCCTGACCGGCCCGCTGGTAGGTCGCCCGAAGTCGGCGACCTACCGCACCTCCGACGTGGTCGGCCTGGACACCATGGCGCACGTCATCAAGACCATGGGCGACACCCTGCCGAATGATCCGTGGCATGAGTTCTTCAAGTCGCCGAAGTGGCTGGATGCGCTGATTTCCAAGGGCGCGCTGGGCCAGAAGACCGGCGCCGGCATCTTCCGCAAGGTCGGCAAGGACATCGTGGTGCTGGACCTGGAGAAGCAGGACTACCGCGCTGCTGATCGCACCGCCGCACCGGAAGTGGTCGAGATCCTGAAGATCAAGAACCCGGCCGAGAAATTCGCCAAGCTGCGCGAAAGCCAGCACCCGCAGGCGCAGTTCCTGTGGGCGACCTTCCGCGACCTGTTCCACTACAGCGCCTACCATCTGGCCGACATCGCCGAAACCGCGCGCGACGTCGACCTGGCCATCCGCTGGGGCTACGGCTGGTCGCTGGGCCCGTTCGAAACCTGGCAGGCCGCCGGCTGGAAGCAGGTGGCGCAGTGGATTGCCGATGACATCGTCGCCGGCAAGAGCATGAGCAATGCCCCGCTGCCGGACTGGGTGTTCGATGGCCGCGATGGCGTGCACGCCGCCGAGGGCAGCTACAGCCCGTCGCGCAACGCCAAGCTGCCGCGCTCGTCGCTGCCGGTGTATCAGCGCCAGCGCTTCCCGGATCCGCTGCTAGGCGAGAAGTTCGCGCCGGGCGAGACCGTGTTCGAGAACGACGGCCTGCGCATGTGGCACGACGGTGATGGCATCGCCGTGGTCAGCTTCAAGACCAAGATGAACACCGTGTCCGACCAGGTGCTCGACGGCCTGCAGGAATGTGTCAGCCGCGCCGAGAAGGACTTCCAGGGCCTGGTGATCTGGCAGCAGAAGGAACCCTTCTCCGCCGGTGCCGACCTGGCCGGTGCGCTCGGCCTGCTGCAGGCCGGCAAGGTCGACCAGTTCGAAGAGATGGTCGCCAACTTCCAGCGCACCAGCCAGCGCATCAAGTACTCGCTGGTGCCGGTGGTGGCTGCCGTGCGTGGCCTGGCGCTGGGTGGTGGCTGCGAGTTCCAGATGCACAGCGCCAAGACCGTGGCCTTCCTGGAAAGCTACATCGGCCTGGTCGAGGCCGGCGTCGGCCTGCTGCCGGCCGGTGGTGGCCTCAAGGAACTGGCCGTGCGCGCCTCGCAGGCCGCTGGCCCGGGCGGTGACGTGTTCGCCGAACTGAAGAAGACCTTCGAAACCGTGGCGATGGCCAAGGTCTCCAACTCGGCGGTCAACGCCAAGGAACTGGGCCTGCTGCGCAGCACCGACAAGGTGGTGTTCAACAGCTACGAGGCCCTGCACATCGCCAAGGCCGAAGCGCGCGCCCTGGCCGAAGCGGGCTACCGTCCGCCGCTGCCGGCACGCCGCATCCAGGTGGCCGGCGACGTTGGTATCGCCACCTTCAAGATGATGCTGGTCAACATGCTGGAAGGCCGTTTCATCAGCCCGTACGACTACGAGATCGCCGAGCGCATCGCCACCGTGCTGTGCGGTGGCAAGGTCGACCGCGGCACCCTGGTGGACGAAGAGTGGCTGCTGACCCTGGAGCGCAAGCACTTCGTCGAACTGGCCCAGCAGGAAAAGACCCAGGCCCGCATCGCGCACATGCTCAAGACCGGCAAGCCGCTGCGTAACTGATTGATGGCGGGTGCCGACCCCAGGTCGGCATCCCTCTGCCTCTGGTAGGTGCCCGCCTTGGTGGGCACTCCGGCTAAAAAATTCGAGAGATCACTGCAATGACCAAGCAAATCCAGGACGCCTACATCGTCGCCGCCACCCGTACCCCGGTTGGCAAGGCGCCCAAGGGCATGTTCCGCAACACCCGCCCCGACGACATGCTTGCGCACGTGCTGCGCAGCGTCGTCGCCCAGGCCCCGGGCGTGGACGTCAACCGCATCGATGACGCGATCATCGGCTGCGCCATGCCGGAAGCCGAGCAGGGCATGAACGTGGCGCGCATCGGCGTGCTGCTGGCCGGCCTGCCGAACACCATCGCCGCACAGACCGTGAACCGCTTCTGCTCCTCCGGCCTGCAGGCCGTGGCGCAGGCCGCCGACGCGATCCGCCTGGGCAACGCCGACCTGATGCTGGCCGGCGGCACCGAGTCGATGTCGATGGTGCCGATGATGGGCAACAAGATCGCGATGGCGCCGAGCGTGTTCGACAACGACCACGTGGCCATCGCTTACGGCATGGGTATCACCGCCGAAAAGGTGGCTGAAGAGTGGAAGGTCTCGCGCGAAGACCAGGACGCCTTCGCCCTCGCCTCGCACCAGAAAGCCATGGCCGCGATCCAGAACGGCGAGTTCAAGGACGAGATCAGCCCGTACGAGATCGTCTCGCACCTGCCGGACCTGGCCGATGGCCAGCGCATCATCACCCGCAACAAGATCGCCGACACCGACGAAGGCCCGCGCCCGGATTCCTCGGCCGAAGGCCTGGCCAAGCTGCGCCCGGTGTTCCGCAACGGCCAGTTCGGCGGCACCGTCACTGCTGGCAACTCGTCGCAGATGAGCGACGGCGCCGGTGCCGTGCTGCTGGCCTCGGAACAGGCGATCAAGGACTACGGCCTGACCCCTCTGGCCCGTTTCGTCAGCTTCTCGGTAGCCGGCGTGCGCCCGGAAGTGATGGGCATCGGCCCGATCGCTGCGATTCCGAAGGCACTGAAGCAGGCGGGCCTGACCCAGGACCAGCTGGACTGGATTGAACTGAACGAAGCGTTCGCCGCGCAGTCGCTGGCGGTGATCCGCGATTGCGGCCTGGACCCGAACAAGGTCAACCCGCTGGGTGGCGCGATTGCCCTGGGCCACCCGCTGGGCGCGACCGGCGCGATCCGTACTGCAACCCTGCTGCACGGCCTGCGCCGTCGCCAGCAGAAGTACGGCATGGTGACGATGTGCATCGGCACCGGCATGGGCGCAGCGGGTATTTTCGAGGCGCTGTAAGGTTCAAAGCGTTGTCGGTCGGGATGTCGGCTTACTGCAGGGCCCGGGTGGGTGAGACTGCCCGGGACACGCCGCAAGTACATCCCTGTAGGCTTGGCAGCGGCATCCATGCCGCTGACAGTCCCGGTCAGCCTCACCCACCCGTGCCATCCAACATTCCGCGCGGCGGAGGGGTGAGCAAAGGCAGGGGCAAAGGCAGGGGTCAGAGCCCTTTGCTGCGCAAAGGGATCCGACCCCAACAAGCAAAAAGGCAGCCATCGGCTGCCTTTTCTGCTTGTGCTTCTGCCTTTGATTCCGCCCTTCCCGTCCGCGCCCGCAGGAAACTGTCGAGAGGCGTGGGCAGTCCGCTGCAGGACCGTTGGCGCCATGGATGGCGCCATCGAGCCCCCATGGATGGGTTTACGGCGTGTCTTGCAGCGGACTGCCCACGCCTCCCCACTTTGGCAGGAAGGCGCTGACGGAGCGCTTGATAAACCTTATTCCGCCAACATCGCCGTCAGTTTCTCCCGCGCCGGCCCTGCCAGCCTCGGGTTGTCCAGCGCGAAACGGATCGTCGCCTCCACCAGCCCCAGGTGCGTGCCGCAGTCGAAGCGGGTGCCCTCGAAGCGGTAGGCATCGACCTCTTCGGTCTTCAGCAGCTGCGCGATCGCATCGGTCAGCTGGATCTCGCCACCGGCACCACTGCCGGTCTGTTCCAGCAACTCGAAAATCTTCGGGCTCAGCACATAACGGCCAACCACCGCCAGATCGCTCGGCGCGTCCTCCGGCTTGGGCTTCTCCACGATCTGCGAAATGCGCCCCTTGCGGCCGTCGAACGCGTCAGTGGCAACGATGCCGTAGCTGGCAGTCTTGTCGTGCGGCACGTCTTCAACGGCGATCACGCTGGCACCACTGGCCTCGTTGAGGTCTGCCATCTGCTTCAGTGCGCCGTCGCCGCGGTTCCAGATGAGGTCGTCCGGCAGCAGCACCGCGAACGGCTCGTCACCGATCACGGCCTTGGCGCACAGCACCGCATGGCCCAGGCCCAGTGCTTCGGCCTGGGTCACGAAGATCGCGCGCACGCCATTGGGCAGCACATGGCGGATCATCTCCAGCTGCTCCTGCTTGCCGGCGCGCTCGAGCTTCTGCTCCAGTTCGTAGGCCTTGTCGAAGTAGTCGGCCACGGCATGCTTGTAGCGGTTGGTGATGAACACCAGCGTGTCGCAACCGGCTTCAATCGCTTCATCGACCGCGTACTGGATCAGCGGACGATCAATGATCGGCAACATTTCCTTCGGAACCGTCTTGGTTGCCGGCAAAAAGCGCGTCCCGAGCCCTGCCACTGGAAAAACTGCCTTGCGAATTCGCTTGCTCATTGGTGCCTGTTGGCCTCACGTGCCGGAAAGGGCACGACTTTAGCGGATGAAATGTAAGCATCCTGTTCGATGGGAGAGAACTCCGGCATCGTCGCGAACAGGATCTCCTGGATGCTGGTCGTGTCGTAACCAGCCACGGCATCGCGCAGGCGCGGGACATTGCCCAGCACCAGGTCACGCGAGAACGTACGTACACCGGCCTCGAGAATCTTCGGGTGCGCGGTGGAACGGTAGTCCTCGTCCGAATAGAACAGCGTCTCGTGCAGCTTCTCGCCCGGACGCAGCCCGGTGTAGATGATCGGAATGTCCTTGTACGGCTGCTTGCCGGCCAGGCGGATCATCTGCTCGGCCAGCACGCGGATCGGCACCGGCTCGCCCATGTCGAGCGTATAGATCGCACCATGCGATGCCGAAGCGGCCGCCTGCAGGATCAGCTGGCAGGCCTCCGGGATGGTCATGAAGTAGCGACTGACTTCCGGGTCGGTGACGGTCACCGGACCGCCACGCAGGATCTGTTCGCGGAACAGCGGCACGACGCTGCCGGCCGAGGCCAGCACGTTGCCGAAGCGCACCGTAACGAAACGGGTATGCGTGGACTTCTGGTCCAGGCTCTGGCAGATCATCTCCGCATAGCGCTTGCTGGCGCCCAGTGCATTGACCGGGTCGACCGCCTTGTCGGTGGAGATGAACACGAAATGCTCAACGCGCGCTTCCAGACAGGCGCGGGCCACGTTCTCGGTGGCCAGGATGTTGTTGCGCACCGCTTCGCGCAGCTGCCGCTCCAGCACCGGCACGTGCTTGTAGGCAGCCGCATGGAAGGCGGTGTCGACCGGATGCAGCGACAGGGCGTGGCGGATCACCGCCGGGTCACCGCAGTCGCCCAGCACCGCTTCGATCTCGACATCGGGGAAGCTGCGCCGCAGCTCGCCTTCGATGGTCAGCAGCAGCAGTTCGCTGATCTCGAGCAGGATGATGCGGCCGGCACCATGCCGTGCGCACTGGCGGCAGAGCTCGGAGCCGATCGAGCCACCGGCGCCGGTGACCATCACCGTACGCCCGCCCAGCCAGCCACGGATCAGGTTCCAGTCCGGCATGATCGGCTTGCGGCCCAGCAGATCCTCGATCGCCACTTCCTTCAGCTGCCCCGGCAGCGACTGGCCCTGCAGGATGTCGCTGAGCTTGGGCACGGTGCGGAACGGCACGCCGGTGCTTTCGCAGATGGCGACGATCCGCTGCATGCCCGCCGCGTCCAGTGACGGAATGGCGATCACCAGCAGCTTGGCCGCCGTCTCCCGGACCACTGTCGGCGCATCGTCCAGGGTGCCGAGGATCGGCAGGCCCTGCAGCTTGGCGCCGCGCAGGTGCGGCGCGTCGTCCAGCAGGCCGACCGGCTCGAAATTACCGGAACGGCGCAGGTCACGGACCAGGGTCTCGGCGGCCTGGCCGGCACCCAGGATCAGCACGCGGCGCGCGGACGAGTCCGACTGCAGTGCCTGATAGTCCTTCCAGGCCCGGTACAGCAGGCGCGGCGCGCCCAGCAGCGCCGACAGCGCGAACGGATAGATCACCAGCACCGACATCGGCACGCCGTCGAAGCGCTTCCACATCAGCACCAGCACGATGGCGACCATGCCGATGAAACTGGCCTTGAAGATGTTCAGCAGGTCGCTGACGCTGGCGAACCGCCACAGGCCCCGATAGAGGCCCACGCGCCAGAACACCATGCCCTGCAGCAGCAGCACCAGCGTGGTGTCGACATTCCAGAGAGGGAGCTCGGGGGCGTTGGCCAGGATCGAATACCGCCCCGCGTGGAGCAGCTGCCAGCATGCCCAGACCATGAACAGGTCGTGGCAGACGATGGCCGAACGCGGCATCAGGCCGAGGATTCTGTCCCGCCAGGGTGAAGCCATAAGTCAGGTATTTCCTTTTGGGTGGCGCAATCCATTGCGCAGGAGGAGCCAGAGGACGCTCAGCGCAATGAACCACGCGAACGCCACGGCAGCCTCCCACCTCGGCTGCAAATTGGAGCAGACATTAAGCACTGTAATACTGAACAGGCCCAAAGCAAAGTACATCCCTGTTACCTGGGCGTGACTGGCTCCTGCCTGCACCGCGCGCTGGTAGACATGCTGGGTATGGGGTTCCATCCAGCGTTGTCCCGAAATGATGCGCGCCAGCAGTGTGAAGCCTGCGTCCACAAGGAACGGCGATGCCGACACCAGCAGCAGGATCCAGTGGATGTCGGTCTTGACGCTGGCCAGTGCCAGCACTGCCGCCACCGCGTAGCCCAGCGCGCCACTTCCGACATCGCCCATGAAGATCCGGGCCCGCGGGAAGTTGAACGGCAGGAAGCCCAGGCAGGCCAGGCCCAACGCGACCGCCGCCAGCGAGTACGGCCAGGGCAGCAGCGGCGCCAGCCCCAGCGCGACCACAATGGCCTGGCTGGCCGCGATGCCGTTGATCCCATCCATGAAATTCCAGATGTTGATCAGCGAGGCGGTGAACAGCAGGACCAGCACGGCCAGCAGCCAGCTGCCACCGTGGACCTTGACCAGCGCGGCCAGCAGCGCGGCGGCGATGAAGTGCACCATCAGGCGGCGCATGGCCGGCAGCGGCCGGTGGTCGTCCCACCAGCCGATACCCGCCACCAGCGCCAGGCCAAGGCTGGCGACCAGCAGGCTCGGACGCGCTTCGGGCCAGGCCCACATGGCAACACCGGCGGTCACCAGCAGGCTGATGACAATGGCGATGCCGCCGCCGCGGGGTGTCGCCACGCTATGGCTGCGGCGCTCGCCCGGCTGGTCAAACAGTTGCCGGCGCAGCGCGTAACCCCGCGCCGCCCAGGTCAGTGCCGCACTCAGCAGGGCCAGGCCCAGCAGCGCGCCCATCACGAGCCACGGCATGGATCAGAGCACCGCGTAGTTCAGCAGCGGCTTGACCGTACCCCACTCCTTGCAGCTCGGGCACTGCCAGTGGTGGGTGCGCGCACCGAAACCACAACGGGTGCAGCGATAGGCCGGATTGCGCACCAGCAACTGGTCGGTGATGTGCTTCAGGTCGTGCAGGGTCGCCGTGGAATCGGCGCCTTCAGCCAGGGTCAGGTCGATCAGCGCGGACTCGCCACGCACCGACGGGCGATCCTTGAGCTGGCGGCCCAGGTAGGCACGGGCCGGCGCCACGCCCTCCTGCTCTTCCATCAGGCGGGTCAGCGCCAGCACCGGGGCGATGCCGCGGTAGTGCTCGGTCATCTCCGACAGGAAGGCGCGCGCGCCCGCCAGATCGCCGACCTTGCGGTAGTTCTGCATCAGTGCCGGCAGCAGCTCCGGCAGGTACTCCGGATCGTTGCGCGCGGCACGCTCGAAGGCGCGCACGGCCGCTTCCGGATTGCCGGCATCGGTTTCCAGGCGGCCTTCAATGATGCCGGCACGCACCGACATCGCATCGGCCTGGTAAGCCCGGGCAATCGCTGCCCTCGCCTCTTCCAGCTTGCCAGCACCGCGGAAGCGTTCGGCCAGTTCGCACTCGAACTGCCCGATCAGCTTGCCCATCGGCTCGCCGGTGACGTCCTCGAAACGGGTCGCGTTGTCGATCGCCTTTTCCCAATCGCGCTCGGCCTGGTAGATACCGATCAGGTGCTTGAGTGCCTGCGGAGCACGCTGATCCAGCTGGGCCAGTTCGGTGAACACGGTCTCGGCGCGGTCCAGCAGGCCGGACTTCATGTAGTCCTCGCCCAGTGCCAGCAGCGCCTGCACGCGTTGCGCATCGCTGAGGTCGTGGCGGTTGACCAGGCCCTGGTGCAGGCGGATGGCGCGGTCGACTTCGCCGCGGCGGCGGAACAGGTGGCCCAGCGCGACCTGGGTCTCGAAGGTTTCCTTGTCCAGCTCGGCGATGTGCAGGAACAGCTCGATGGCCTTGTCCGGCTGCTCGTTGAGCAGGTAGTTCAGGCCGCGGAAGTAGGTGCTGGACAGGCGGCTGACCTGGCTGTCACCGTGGCGTTGACCACCACGCCGTCCGATCACCCACCCGGCCAGTGCGGCCAGCGGAACGAACAGGAAGAACCAGAACCACTCGGTGACGAAATCCATCTTCGATCAGCGTCCATCAAAAGATTGGGGGGAAGCAACCGGTGCCGGCGTGGCGACAGCGGACTTGTTGGCGCGGCGCAACTGGCTGTAGAGCGGAATGACCACGCTCACCAGCACCAGGCCGGCACCGACGATGACACCCACCAGCAGCGCGGCGATCAGGGCCACGCCCACCGAGGTATGCAGTTGGGTAAACAGCAGGTTGATCGACATCGCGGTCATGTTGACCGCACCGATGATCAACCCAAGGATCAGAACCGCCAGCAGGACCAGCAGACGAAAAACCTTCATGCGACAGCTCCAGTGGCAGGAGTCCGTAGCTTATCCGACTCGCGGCTGGATTCGCACGCGGTGGCGCGACGGGAAGCTCAGGCCGGATCGGCGTCCAGCGGCAGCACACTGCTGACCCGCTCACGCAGTTCCTTGCCCGGCTTGAAATGAGGGACGTGCTTGCCCGGCAGGGCAACCGATTCGCCGGTCTTCGGGTTGCGACCCAGGCGCGGCGGACGATAGTGCAGCGAGAAGCTGCCAAAACCACGGATTTCGATGCGATCCCCGGCGGACAGCGATCCGCCCATCATTTCCAGCAACGACTTCACCGCCAGATCGACATCATCGGCCTTCAGGTGCGCCTGGCGGCGCGCAAGGATTTCGATCAGTTCGGATTTGGTCATTACCGGCTCACATCAGGGGTATCTCAGCCTGAAACGGCCCGGGCAATGCCCGGGCCGTCCAGGAAACAACAAACAGCGTAAGGCCGATTACTCGGACTTGTTGCCGTTCAGCTGTGCACGCAGCAGCGCGCCCAGCTGGGTGGTGCCGCTGGAAGCCGAAGAGGACTGGTATTCCTCCAGCACTTCGCGCATTTCAGCGTCGTCCTTGGCCTTGATCGACAGCTGCAGGGTACGGCCCTTGCGGTCCATGCCCACGAACTTGGCTTCGACCTTGTCGCCGACCTTCAGGTGCTGGGTGGCATCGTCAACGCGCTCGTTGGCGATGTCGCGTGCCGAGACGTAACCTTCGATGCCGTCAGCCAGCTCGATGATCGCGCCCTTGGCGTCGACTTCCTTCACCACGCCTTCGACCTTGGAGCCCTTCGGATTGGCAGCCATGTACTGGCCGAACGGATCCTGCTCCAGCTGCTTCACGCCCAGGGAGATGCGCTCGCGCTCCGGATCGACAGCCAGGACGACGGCGTCCAGGGTATCGCCCTTCTTGAAGTTGCGAACGACGTCTTCGCCGGTGGTGTTCCAGCTGATGTCGGACAGGTGGACCAGGCCGTCGATGCCGCCGTCCAGGCCGATGAAGATGCCGAAGTCGGTGATCGACTTGATCTGGCCCGACACCTTGTCACCCTTCTTGTGGGTGGCAGCGAAGGTTTCCCACGGATTGGCGGCAACCTGCTTCATGCCCAGCGAGATACGGCGACGCTCTTCATCGACGTCCAGCACCATCACTTCGACTTCATCACCAACCTGGACAACCTTGGACGGGTTGACGTTCTTGTTGGTCCAATCCATCTCGGAGACGTGCACCAGGCCTTCGACGCCCGGCTCGATCTCAACGAACGCACCGTAATCGGTGACGTTGGAGACCTTGCCGAAGACGCGGCTGTTGGCCGGGTAACGACGGCCGATGTTGTCCCACGGATCCTCGCCCAGCTGCTTCAGGCCCAGCGAAACGCGGTTGCGCTCGCGGTCGAACTTCAGCACGCGGACGTCCAGCTCGTCGCCGACGTTCACGACTTCCGACGGGTGACGCACGCGCTTCCACGCCATGTCGGTGATGTGCAGCAGGCCGTCGATACCGCCCAGGTCCACGAACGCGCCGTAATCGGTCAGGTTCTTGACGACACCCTTCAGGATCGCGCCTTCCTGCAGCTTGTCCATCAGCTGCTCGCGCTCTTCCGAGTGCTCGCTTTCGACGACAGCGCGGCGCGAGACCACGACGTTGTTACGCTTGCGGTCCAGCTTGATGAGCTTGAACTCGAGTTCCTTGCCTTCCAGGTAGGCCGGATCGCGCACCGGGCGCACATCGACCAGGGAACCCGGCAGGAAGGCGCGGACATCCTTGATGTCCACGGTGAAACCACCCTTGACCTTGCCGCTGATGCGACCGGTGATGGTTTCGTTCTTTTCCAACGCTTCTTCCAGCTCGTCCCACACCATCGCGCGCTTGGCCTTCTCGCGCGACAGGACGGTTTCGCCGAAGCCGTTCTCGATCGAGTCGAGGGCGACCTTGACGATGTCGCCTTCGGCGACGTCGATTTCGCCAGCGTCGTTACGGAACTGTTCGATCGGCACGATGCCTTCGGACTTCAGGCCAGCGTTGATCACCACGACGTCGCCGCGGACTTCAACAACGGTACCGCTGACGATGGCGCCCGGCTTCAGCTTGGCCAGATTGGCCTGGCTGGCTTCAAACAGTTCGGCAAATGATTCGGTCATTAGATTTACTCTGTTGGACACATGGGTCGGTGGCGTCCCCTTCAGGGGAATGGCGACCGCCCGCCTGTTGGTCGACCCCGGAAACGCAGGTCGTGTGTAGTAGGAAAACCGCCACGCATCATTGCGCGACGGAGCTGGTACAGCACTGCTATGCGCGACCACCACCGATGCTGCTGGCAGTGCTCCCGCGCGAACGGATCAGGCAGCCGGAACCGGAAGCAGATCCATCACTCTGGCAACGACATCTGCGATGCCGATGCCTGTGGTGTCGATGAGGACAGCATCGTCTGCCGGCTTCAGGGGCGCCACGGTACGCTGAGCATCACGGGCGTCGCGGGCCATGATCTCGCGCAGGAGGTCATCAAAGTTAACAGAAACCCCCTTGTCTTTCAACTGCTTATGCCGGCGCTCGGCGCGCTCCTCGGCACTGGCGGTCAGGAAGACCTTGTAGGAGGCGTCCGGGAAGATCACCGTGCCCATGTCGCGGCCATCGGCGACCAGGCCGGGCAGCTCCCTGAATGCGCGCTGGCGCTCCTTCAGGGCAGCCCGGACCTCGGGAATGGCGGCGATGGCCGAGGCCAGCGCGCCGGTGGTCTCCAGGCGCAGCTCGTCGGTGGCATCGGTCCCGTTCACCATGACCCGCATGGCTTCACCCTGCTCGACAAACTGAACGTGGGTATCAAAGGTGCAGCGGACCAGCGCCGAGGCATCGGAGGTATCGATGTCGGCCCAGCTCGCGGCCACGCCCACTGCCCGGTACAGCGCGCCCGAATCCAGGTAATGCCAGCCCATCCGGCGCGCGATGATGCGGCTGATGGTACCCTTGCCAGCCCCTGAAGGGCCGTCGATGGTCAGGACGGGAGCGAGTGGATTCATGGGGTTCCCAGAGCGTGTGAAGGGGTCATTCTAGCCCCTGTCAGACGCCCCCAATGGGATCTTTTGTGCAACCACTTGAAACCACGAGGAAAAGCCCGGTAGAATGGCGGGCTTGAACGAGCGTCAACTGCCGATTGTCTTTCGCATATCGCGGCCACGCTCCACCCGAACAACTACTGTTTACGCCGAGGTATGCCATGAAAGTCCTGTCCTCCCTGAAGTCGGCGAAGGCCCGTCACCGTGACTGCAAGGTCGTGCGTCGTCGTGGCAAGATCTTCGTCATCTGCAAGTCGAACCCGCGTTTCAAGGCGCGTCAGCGCTAAGCCCAACAGCCTTCGCGGCTGCGGCTGGCCCTACGCGGGGCCGACCCGATGCAAAAAGCCGCCTTCGGGCGGTTTTTTGTTTATGCGGCTTTTTCCTGCCGTTTTTGCTGTAATCGCCTTTCTTGACCACTGGGGAGTAGATCGAGATGAAGCGTTACCTGTCCGCCCTGGCCGTGATGGCCACCCTGGCCACCGCCACGCCGGCGCTGGCCGATACCCTGCTTGTCGACCGTGCCCGCGAGAAGCCGGCCGGTGCTCTGCCCGTGCGCGGCCAGAGCATGCAGCAGGTACAGGCGCAGTTCGGCGCGCCGAGCGAGCAGCTGCAGCCGCGTGGCGGGCAGAAGCGGCAATGGCCGACCATCAACCGCTGGGTGTACCCGCAGTTCACCGTCTACTTCGAGAAGCAGAAGGTGATCGACGTGGTGGCCAACCAGGCGGACCCGAACGAAATCGGCCCGAAACCGCCGATCCGTTGATCCCTTTACCCGCCCTGGGCGGGCCTGTGTAGCGAGACCATGAACCAGACCCTTCGTTTTCCTGCCGAGTGGGAAGCCCAGAGCGGCGTCCTGATTGCCTGGCCCACCGCCGACACCGACTGGGCCGACCGCCTGGGCCAGGTGGAAGAGACCTACATCGCCCTGGTCGCGGCCATCACCCGCTTCCAGCCGGTGCTGATCTGCGTGGCCGACGACGATGTGGAGACCTATGCCGAGATGCGGCTGCGCTCCAACCGCATCGACATGGACAAGGTCCACTTCACCACGGCGGCCTACGACGATACCTGGTTGCGCGACTCCGGCCCGATCACCCTGCGCCGTGCCGACGGCGGCTTCCAGCTGCTGGATTTCCGCTTCACCGGCTGGGGCGGCAAGTTCGACGCCACCCTGGATGACCAGCTGGTGGGCGTGCTCGACCAGGCCGGCGTGTTCAACGACGCACCGGTGCGCAGCATTCCGTTCGCGCTGGAAGGCGGCGGCATCGAAACCGATGGCGAAGGCACCCTGCTGACCACCTGGAAGTGCCTGCACGAGCGCCACCCGGACCGCGACCGCGCCAGCCTGAGCGCCGACCTGGCCGACTGGCTGCAGCAGGACCGCGTGCTGTGGCTGGACCACGGCTACCTGGAAGGCGACGACACCGACGCGCACATCGATACCCTCGCCCGCTTCGCCTCGGCTGACAGCATCGTCTACCAGGCCTGCGACGACGAGAGCGACTCGCACTACGCCGAACTGCAGGCGATGGGCAATGAGCTGGCCGCGCTGCGCACCAAGGACGGCCAGCCGTACCGCCTGTTCCCGCTGCCGTGGGCACAGCCGGTGATCGACGAAGGCCGCCGCCTGGCGGCGTCGTACGCCAACTACCTGATCGTCAACGGCGCGGTGCTGATGCCGGCCTATGGCGATCCGGCCGATGACCTGGCCCGCGACGTGCTGGCACAGGCGCACCCGGGCCGCGAAATCGTGCAGGTGCCCTGCCGCTCGCTGATCTGGCAGAACGGCAGCCTGCACTGCATCACCATGCAGCTGCCGGCAGGGTTGTTGAAGG